>JAUPUJ010000028.1 GCA_030917625.1 Patescibacteria group bacterium | reverse complement strand
TGCAGCTCAGATGGATGGTGCTGTACTTGTAGTAGCAGCTACTGATGGACTTATGCCTCAAACTCGTGAACACGTGCTTTTGGCTAGACAAGTAGGAGTGCCAAAATTGATTGTCTTCCTAAACAAAGTAGACATGGTAGATGATCAAGAATTGGTGGACCTGGTAGAAGAAGAAATTAGAGAATTGTTAGACAAACATGAATTTGATGGTAAAAATACTCCAATTATCCGTGGTTCTGGTCTAAAAGCTTTAGAAGCAACTTCTAAAGATGATGAGTATGCACTAAAAGTGTTAGAACTTATCAAGACTATGGATGAGTATATTCCTGAGCCAGTACGTGATATTGAAAAACCTTTCTTGATGCCAGTAGAAGATATCTTCTCTATTGAAGGTCGAGGAACAGTGGTTACTGGACGTATTGAAAGAGGTATTATCAAAGTTGGTGAAGAAATTGAAATTGTCGGCTTAAGTAACACTGCTAAAACTACAGTGACTGGAGTAGAAATGTTCAACAAATCACTAGATCGAGGTCAAGCTGGAGATAATGCTGGTATCTTGCTTCGAGGATTGAAAAAAGATGATATTACTCGAGGTCAAGTTCTGTCTAAACCAGGTTCTGTAACTCCTCATACTGATTTTGAGGCTGAAGTTTACATCTTATCTAAAGAAGAAGGTGGACGTCACACTCCTTTCTTCACTGGTTACAAACCACAATTTTATATCCGAACAACAGACGTTACTGGAGAAGTAACTCTGGCTGAAGATGTAAAAATGGTTATGCCTGGAGACACTGTTACTTTCAAAGTTAAATTAGTAGCTCCAGTAGCGATGGAAGAACAAGTACGATTCGCTATTCGTGAAGGAGGCCGAACTGTAGGTGCTGGTGTGGTAACTAAAATTACTGCCTAGCTAAATCACTATTCTAATGGCTCAAGCAACTAAAAAAACTAAAAAGGCAAGTGGTCCAATTACTCCAGATTTTTCTAAGCTACGCATTCGAGTGTCAGCTTATGAAAATAAGGTGTTGGATGCTAGTGTTAAACAAATAGTCGATACGGCTATGCGTTATGACGCTACTGTAAATGGCCCGATTCCATTGCCAACGGAAATAAAAAAATACACTGTTAATCGTAGTACTTTTGTGCACAAAAATGCTCGTGAGCAATTTGAAATGAGAGTACATAAACGATTGATAGACATCCTTAATCCTTCACCAAAGATCATAGAAAGTTTAACCAATCTTAATCTTCCAAGTGGAGTGAATATAGATGTAAAAATGATCTAACTTCTCTCACCTCGTGGCTCCGTTTTGATAATTTTATCAAAACGGAGTCATATAGGTGCTAGAAAATAGACAAAAAAGCCCAAACATGATAGATAATATAGGTCTATTTTAAGTAAAATATGAAATTCTTATTAGGTACAAAATCACATATGACCCAAGTCTTCACAGAAGACGGAAAGGTAATTGCAGGAACCGTTATTATAGCCGGGCCTGTTACAGTGACTCAAGTTAAAAATGAAGCTAAAGATGGATACAAAGCTATCCAAGTTGGTTTCGGAGAAAAAAAATTAAATCGATTATCTAAAGCTGTTCGCGGACATATTAAAACTGTATTACCAAAAGAAAACACAGGCTTTAAAGTATTGCGCGAATCAACAGCTGTTGACCTAGGTGATGTTAAATTAGGGGATACTATGAATGTGTCTATCTTTAATCCTGGAGACACTGTGACGATCTCATCGATCTCTAAAGGTAAAGGATTCCAAGGAGTAGTTAAACGACATAATTTCAAAGGAGGACCTAGAACTCACGGTCAAAAACACTCCGAGCGAGAGCCTGGTTCTATTGGGGCTGGTGGTATGCAAAGAGTGTTTAAGGGTATGCGTATGGCTGGTCGTATGGGATCAGATCGGGTGACTGTAAAAAAGGTGCCTATTGTTAAGATTGATGCCGAAAACAATTTACTTTTTGTTAAAGGCCCAATTGCTGGCCGTCGCGGTACTTTGGTGGAAATCAAAACTATATAATCATGAAAACTGAAATTTACAATAAAGAAGGTAAAGCAAGTGGTACTATCAATCTTGATGATCAGTTATTTGATTTGAAGTGGAATGCTGATTTAGTACACCAAGTGGTTAGATCAATGGAGTCTAATGCTCGTCAAAGTAATGCCGACACGAAAGGTAGAGGTGAAGTTCGAGGTGGTGGTAAAAAGCCTTGGCGTCAAAAAGGAACTGGACGAGCTCGTCACGGATCTTCACGATCTCCAATTTGGGTTGGTGGAGGAATTGCTCATGGACCAACTAGTGAAAAGAATTATGATAAAAAGATAAATAAGAAAATGAAGACTAAGGCTTTGTTTACTTTATTGTCACAAAAATTACGAGATAAGGAATTAATTTTCATTGAAGATTTTAATTTATCTGCTCCGAAGACTAAAACAGCCAAAGTCTGTTTAGAAGGTTTAGCAGCGGCTGGTTTTGAAAAAATAAACTACCAAAAAGGTTCAAGGGCTTTGCTGACAACTAGTAAGGTTGATGAAAATATTTTAAAGAGTTTTAATAATGTGACTGCTGTTAAAGTGGAGGAAGTTAGAAATATGAATCCGCTAGATGTGGTGAAGTATAAATATGTAGTTATTACTAATCCTGACGAATCTCTTAAAGTTTTAACTGGTAGAGTAAAATAAAAATCATGGCTAGAACACAGTACAATCAGGCAACTATAGTTTTAAAGAGACCTAGAATTACAGAAAAGGCGACTTTTATGACTGGAAACAAATATCCAGTATTTACCTTTGAAATACCATTCTTAGCTAATAAATTAGATGTAAAAAGAGCTATACTGGCTAAATATAATGTTAAGCCAATTAAGGTTAATATTATTGTGATGCCTCGTAAAAAGGTTATGGTTAGACGTACTAGTGGTATGACAGCTGGAGTGAAGAAGGCTTTAGTCTTTATGCCTATTGGTACTAATATCGATTTTATATAATATGAAACATTACGCCCCTACAACTCCATCAAGACGTCATATGACCACGGTTTCTTATAAAGGGACCCTGACTACTAGTGAACCTAAAAAAAGCCTAACACGTGGAAAAAAGAGAATATCTGGACGTAATAGCTCTGGCCGGATAACCGTTCAACATAAAGGAGGTGGTCATAAAAGACTATATCGTTTTGTTGATTTTAAATATGACAAAAAAGATATTCCAGCTACTGTAAAAACTGTAGAATATGATCCTAACCGATCGGCTTTCATTGCAGCTGTTGCTTATAATGATGGGGAATACCGCTATGTGGTGGTGCCTCAAAAAATGACGGTTGGCGATAAATTTATAGTATCAGCCGAGGCTGAAGTTAAGATTGGTAATAGACTGCCTCTTAAAAAAATTGCTTCTGGTACTTTTGTTTATAATATAGAAATTAAACCGGAAGGGGGAGCTAAATTAGTTCGTTCGGCTGGTAGCTTTGCTGAAGTTTTATCAAATGATGCTAATTACACTAGTGTTAAGATGCCTTCTGGTGAAATTCGTAAAATTCACGAAACTGCCTGGGCTTCTATTGGGGTCGTGTCTAATGAGGAATATAAATTGGTCCATTTTGGAAAAGCCGGACGATCTCGTTGGAAAGGTATTAGACCAACAGTTAGAGGCTCAGCTATGAACCCGGTAGACCACCCACACGGAGGAGGTGAAGGTCGTCAAGGTATCGGTTTGCGTCGTGGACCTAAGACTCGTCAAGGTAAACAAGCTTTTGGTGTTAAAACTCGCCGGTCAAAGAAATACTCAGACAAATTTATTGTTTCAAGACGTAAAAATAAGAGCAAAAAATAGTAAATTTTAGTTAAAATAACAAAACCCGAGATGCTGTAAAATAGCCTCGGGTTTTGTTTTTGTCTGGAAAAGCTTCGACTTTAGCCTTATTGCCAATTTGGTTTCCCGGAAGACTCTAATTAATTGACATTTCTCGTTTATTTGATAGGATGTTCTCGTACTCCCGTGTGTTTAGGGAGCTGTATTTTTAAAGCTGTGAATGTTGGTTCCGGCCAGAAGTAGCTGGATTTTTTGTAAGTATCTATTTTATATTGAACAAGTCTAAAAATAAAAATGTCTAGATCCCTGAAGAAAGGTCCTTATTTGGACGAAAAATTGATGAAGAAAATATCAGGCAAAACCGCTAGTGAAAGTGGGGTTATTAAGACTTGGGCCCGTCGGAGTCAAATCAGTCCAGAAATGGTAGGTTTTACTTTCGGAGTGCATAATGGTAAAAGTCACATTGATGTTTTTGTGACCGAAGAAATGGTAGGACATCGTTTGGGTGAATTTTCTCCAACTAAAAAATTCTATCGTCACGGAGGTAAAATGCAAAAAGAATTAGAGCAGAAGAAAAAGGAATCTGAAATTGCTGCTGCTAAAGCTGCTAAGTCTGCTGACAATACAAGTACTAAACCTAAAAAATAACATTTTGAATATTTAAAATCATGAAAGCTAAATTATCAAATTATAATCAGTCACCCAGAAAAGTTAGACTTCTAGCTGATTTGGTGCGAGGCAAGAAAGTGGCTGAAGCTTTGAATGAATTGTCTTTTGTAGCCAAGCGAGCAGCTGGCCCAGTAAAGAATTTAATTGAATCAGCCGTAGCTAATGCAACAAACAATAGTGGTTTAGCTAAAGATAATTTGTTTATCAAAGAAATTAGAGTTGATAAGGGTTATATTATGAAGAGATGGAGAGCTAGGGCTCGAGGTAGAGCTGCTCCTATTCGACACCGAACTAGTCACATTAATCTGGCGCTGGGTGTTAAAGAAGATAAGCCTGTAGTTAATAAATAAAAACAGATCATGACACATAGCGTTCATCCATATTCACATCGTTTAGGCATTATTAGGGACTGGAAGTCTCGTTGGTTTGGTGCTCGTGGTAAATACCAGGAGTATTTAAAAACCGATATTACTTTACGTGATTACTTAGATAAAAGACTACGTGGTTTATATGTTGATTCTATCGATATGGAGCGAGGAGAAAAACTATATCGCATTATCATTAAAACTTCTCGTCCTGGTATGGTGATTGGACGCTCTGGTGAAGGCGCTACTAAAATCAAGGAAGATATTTTGAAGAAGATGAGAAAGATCAAAGTTTCTATTCCTGAAGTGAAAGTAGATGTAGAAGAAGTTAAAGATCCTGAAGCTCATTCTGGAATTGTAGCTTATATGGTGGCTGAAGCTTTGGAAAAAAGAATGCCTTTCCGTCGAATTATGAAGCAGACTGTAGAGAAGGTGATGGCCAATAAAAAAGTTAAAGGAGTAAGAATTAATCTGTCAGGCCGATTAGGTGGAGCGGAAATGAGTCGTCGTGAGACAATTAAGAGAGGTCAAATTCCTCTACAAACTTTAAGGGCTGATGTGGATTTCGCTCGTGAAAAAGCTTTTCTACCATACGGTGTAATTGGAGTTAAAGTTTGGATTTACCGAGGTGAAATTTTTGAAGATAATAAATAATATAAGAATAGAAACATGCTTTTCCCAAAGAAAGTTAAATATCGAAAATGGCAAACTGGCCGAACTAATAAAAACAAGGTTCGCACCGCGACTCGTGGTGTTGAGTTGTCTTTCGGGTCTGTTGGTTTGAAAGCTGTTGGTATGGCTCGAATTCGATCCAATCAAATTGAAGCCGCTCGTAAGACTATTGCTCGTCAAATGCAAAAGAAAGGTAAACTTTGGATCAGAATTTTCCCTGATCGACCTTTTACAGCTAAAGCCGCTGAAGTGGGTATGGGTAAGGGTAAAGGAGATTTGCAGGGTTATGAGGTGGAGGTATTACCAGGCCGAGTTTTATTTGAAGTGGATGGTATTGATGAGGCTACTGCGCGTGAGGCTATGAGAAAGGCGGGAGCTAAATTGCCTCTTAAAACTAAGATAATTTCTAGATAATTTATTATGATTAAAATTGCCGAATTAAGAAAGAAGAGTGCTAAGGATTTAGTTAAAACCCTAAAGGAGCAACAAGAAGCTTTGATGGCTTTTCGATTTAATATTTCAGGCGGTAAAGTGACCAATACTAAAGAGGGCCGAAATACTAGACGAGTGATTGCTCAAATCAAGACTCTCTTGCATGAATTAGAAAAAAAGGCTAGTGTTTAACATTGAATAACCATTATGAGTCAAGACAATAATACAATTAATAGTAAGAAACTTGAGGGGCTGGTAGTTTCTGACGCCATGGATAAAACTGTGGTGGTGGAAATAGCTCGTCTAATTAAACACCCTAAATATGGGAAGTATATTACTATGCACAAGAAATATAAGGCTCATGATGAAAATAATGTCTACAAAAAGGGTGATAAGGTCACGATTGTAGAATGTGCTCCTATATCTCGCGACAAACATTTTAAGGTCGTAATTTAATTTCTATATAAAATAACATGATTCAACCACAGACAATTGTAAAGATTGCCGACAATACCGGAGCGAAAATCGGAAGAGTATTTAAAATACCTGGCGGCTCAAAAAAGCGATATGCTCGTATTGGAGAGTTGGTTATTTTGTCTGTGCAGTTAGCAGAACCTCGTAAGCAGGTAAAAAAGAAGGAAGTTCTTTACGCTGTAGTAGTTAGACAAAGACAACCATTTCGTCGTAAGGACGGTTCTTATATCCGTTTCGACGAAAATGCTGTAGTGATTGTTGATAAGGTTAAAAAAGAACCACGAGGCGGACGTATTTTTGGTCCGATTCCACGAGAAATCCAAGAATTAGGTTATCAAAAAATTGCTTCATTAGCGCCTGAGGTTGTTTAAATATTTTTTAAATTTCATACTATGAACATCAAAAAAGGTCAAAATGTCATCATCATTGCTGGAAAAGATCGAGGTAAAACTGGAAAGGTGGTTTTGGCTTTACCTAAACAAGATAAGGTGGTGGTAGAGGGTATTAATATGGTTAATAAGAGAATTAAATCTAGAAAACAAAACGAAGCTGGACAAACTGTGTCAGTGGCGACTCCGATTCATATCTCCAATGTTAAAGTCGCCGAAGCTGCTAAAAAAGTGACTAAGGCTAAGACTGCTAAAAAGTAATATTTAAAACATGATTTCCATTAAAGAAAAAATAGCTAAAGCGATACCAGAATTAAAAACAGAACTAGGCGTGAAAAATGCTCTAGCTTTGCCTCGTTTGCAAAAAGTGGTTGTTAACTCAGGTACCGGTAAAGCTAAAGATAAAAAAAGAAATGAATTAGTAGCTGATAGAATAGCTAAAATCACTGGTCAAAAACCAGCTATGCGAGGGGCTAAAAAATCTATTGCTAGTTTTAAGGTGCGAGAAGGAGACATAGTAGGAGTAGCTGTAACGCTTCGAGGAGATAGAATGTATAAATTCTTAGATAAGCTGATCAATATTGCCATGCCTCGGATGAGAGACTTTAAAGGTTATGCTAAAACTTCTATTGATGAAATTGGTAATATGACTATTAGTGTGAGAGAGCACTCAGTGTTTCCAGAAACTACAGATGAAGAATTGAAAGATATCTTTGGTATGTCTGTTACTCTAACTACAACTGCTAAAAATAAAAAAGAAGCTCTAGTTTTCTTTGAGAAAATCGGATTTCCGTTTAAAAAAGAGGTAGTAGTTAAGTAATTAGTTTTAATTTGCACGTATAATTTT
>JAUPUJ010000027.1 GCA_030917625.1 Patescibacteria group bacterium | reverse complement strand
TCACCCCCTATACATACTCTTACGAGTTCGCAGGGAGCTGTGTTTTTGATAAACAGTCGCCAGGGATTCTTTAGCTGCGTCCGTCCCGCTTGCGCGGGGTTAGGAAGGCCTTATCGCAAACTTACGGCCGCTTTTTTGCCGAGTTCCTTGAGGAGCAATCACCCGTTCGCCTTAGTCTTCTCGACTTGACCACCTGTGTTGGTTTGCGGTACGGTTTCCACGTTATTAAGCTTAGAGGCTTTTCTTGGAAGCGCGCTTTGCTAAATCCCCATTGGTTGCCCGCAGGGTTTCTGCACTACTTGGAAGTTGCCTTAAAGCTAGTCTGCGGATTTTCCTACAGACCTTCCTGATAGCACAAACACAAATCCAATAATGTGCTTAGCATACTGCACTCCGTCCCCCCTTCGCATAACATGGAAGTCACGGAATATTAACCGTGTGTCCATCGTCTTCACCTTTCGGCATCGACTTAGGCCCGACTAACCCTTGGCTGATTATCATTGCCAAGGAAACCTCGGTCTTTCGGCGGGCAGGGATCTCACCTGCCTTGCGGTTACTTGTGCCAACATTCTCACTTCCCCTCGCTCCACAGTGATTCACAACACTGCTTCATCGCGGAGAGGAACGCTCTCCTACCACGCCATTTCGACGAATCGAAATGACATCCTCACCTTCGGTACTACATTTAGCCCCGATTATCTGCGGCGCAAAATCTCTGAATGAGTGAGCTGTTACGCTTTCTTTAAAGGATGGCTGCTTCTAAGCCAACCTCCTCATTGTCAGAGAAATTTCACCTCCTTAAGTGCACTTAATGTAGATTTAGGGACCTTAGATTGAGGTCTGGGCTGTTTCCCTTTTGACCAATGGACCTTAGCGCCCACAGTCTAACTGCCATGCTGTAATTTCTGGTATTCGGAGTTTGATAGAGTTGACGAGGTTTCCCCCTATTCAACTCTTCCAGTGCTCTACCCCCAGAAGGATCACATGACGCTAGCCCTAAAGCTATTTCGGAGAGAACCAGCTATTACCAGGTTCGATTAGCTTTTCACTCCCTACCACAAGTCATCCGATGGAATTGCACGACCAACCGGTTCGGGCCTCCGCCGCGATTTCTCGAGACTTCACCCTGCTCATGGCAAGCTCACCTGGCTTCGGGTCTTATGCCTAATACATATATTGCGCGCTATTAACACTCGGTTTCCCTAAGACTCCACCCCATAAGGGCTTAGTCTGCAATAAGCATAAACTCGTTGGCTCATTCTTCAATAGGCACGCCGTCACCCGTCATCTAAAAGATGCAGGCTCCGACTCCTTGTAAGCATATGGTTTCAGGTCTATTTCAACGCCCTTTCGGGCTGCTTTTCACCTTTCCCTCACGGTACTCTTCACTATCGATCACAAAGTGTATTTAGCCTTACCGGTTAGTTCCGGTTAATTCCCTCAAGGTATTCTTTTCTCGAGGTACTCAAGATCGTAAACAAGAAAGATGTTTTGTTTTCGCTTACCGGGCTGTCACCGTCTATAGCTCTGCTTTCCAGCAGATTCAGCTAACAAAACATTTTGTAACTTTCCTAGAAATCTACGTTTACGTCTTATTACCCCCACAAGTAAACTTATGGGTTTGGGCTGCTCCCTTTTCGCTCGCCGCTACTTAGGGAATTCCAAGAACTTTTTAGTTTGGAAGCTAAAAGCTTTCTGCCTCCAAACTAGAAAGTTCACATTGGTTTCTTTTCCTCTGGGTACTGAGATGTTTCACTTCCCCAGGTACGCTCCTATCCTAAGATAGGTCACGAAGCTTTACTTCGTGGGGTTTCCCCATTCGGATATCTCCGGATCAAAGATTGCTAGGCATCTCCCCGAAGCATTTCGCCGCCAAGCCGCGTCCTTCATCGCCACTTTGTGTCTAGGCATCCACCATATGCTCTTAATTTCCTATTAGGAAATTAAGAAACCATTTTTATTTAATATTTACTTACAAACAAACTTCTTCTTCAACAAACGTTTTTTTAATGTGATTGCATTAATTTTTGCAAAAATTGCAATGGAATATTTCTACCATCTGCCTCCGATAACAAAAAGACCCCTATAAAACACATTCTGAAAAAATGTGTCCAACATCTCTCTTTACTCAAGAGACATTTATGGACTGCTATCGTGGCAGGATTTAGTTGTCAAAGAGTCTATCGTTCCTGTAAAAAATAAACCGCCTGTCAGGCGGTAGTAGCAAGCACAATCTAAATACAAGCTAGCTAGTACGCCCTCTTTTTTGGTTTAATTTATTCAACATATCTGATGTAGCCTATTATATACAAAAGACAGTAGGAGTCAACCCCCAATCAAGGAAATTACCCCAAAGCAAAACCACCCATTAAATAGGTGGTTTTGACTAGACTAAAAACAGTCTAAAATGACACAAATTATAGAGCCCAATCGTAGCTTAAATTAGCTTTTCTTTTCTGAAATATCTTGAGCTAATTTTTCCAAATAACGAGAAGCGGCATCACGTCCTCCTAAACCAAAAGCAAGGCCACCAGCGAGAGCTAACATGGCCACCAAACCAGTAAATAAAGTTTGAGCAAAAACAGCCCCAATATTAAGCTGATTAAAAGCGGCTAAAATAGCGAAAACCCACAAGGACCATTTTACAATTCCACCCAACAATTCTGCATACACCACTCCAGCTGCTTTAGCAGAACCTGTGACAAGATTCTTTAAAATATCTCCAATCACCGCTGCCAATAATAAGATTATCGCAACCGCAATAACATTAGGAATGTAGTTAATAATCACTACATTTAAAAACTGATTTATTTGTTCCAAACCTAAAACATCGAGCGCGGCAATTAAGAAAACTACAATGATAAAAAGTTTAACCATTGCCCCAATAAAAGCACCGGCATCCAAGCGATAACCAGCTCTATTAACTAAATCTTGAATCCCAATACTTTGCAGAACATCATCAACTTTCACAGTCCGAATCAGAGTAGATATCCATTTACCTAATAGACTAGCGAACACCCAACCAACCATAAAAATGATGATCGAGATTAAAATATTTGGTGTATAAGAAATAATATCTATCCACAAATCTCTGAACGATTGAGCGAGAACATCGCTCCATTCTTGAAGTAACATAAATAATTTTGACATTTAATTTCTAATTTAAATTCGACCCCATAATTTATTAATGTTTTGATTATACCACATTTTTTAACGGTCAACCGCCTTAGTTTACAAGATAATATTTACCAATTTAGGTCAAAACTAGTATTTAAAATATTAGCTTATCTATTATTCTTTCGTGTGGGTAATCAAAAATATCTCTGATAAATTTATCACTCGTGCCATTCCTATACAAAAATTCATCAGAATCTAAAATCGCATAAGTGATTTCTCGACCGACATCAGCTTCAATAGTTTTGATAATATTATCAATATTATTTTTCTTTAATTTATCACCTACCAACAACAGGTCGAGTCGTCTATCTTCATCACTAATAAAAACTCCAGATACTACGAGTAGTTTAACTTTGCCACAATTTTTAAAACGCTTAGCCATATCAGCTCGCTGACGCAAAAAATCAGCATTCAGCAAAGCTCTAATATTAGCAGTTAAGGGAAACATTGGATCAAGCTGCCAAGCCTTAACCCGCTTTCTACCAGCCGCCGATTTTACAATAACATTTTTTTCTTTTATCAATTTAACCGCGAGCAGTGTATTGAGTTCTTTTCTTAAATTAGAAACTGGAATCTTACTCCGTTTACAAATTTCTAATTTTTTAAAATAGTCTTCAGGGTTAAAAACAAACAATCGTAGCAATTTAGCTCGGTAGCGACTATTAAATAATTTTTCTAAAATATCCATAAATACCAAAAGATTGTTCAACTTGTATGATTAAAAGGACTATATCATAATCGAGGGCTTTACAAAACTTACCCTAGGCCAGCTTTTATTACCTGATTTGAGACCAAAAAAGACCTTATAAATAAGGTCTTTTTTGGTCTCAACTTTTGAGTTTTAAACTTACTTAAGTTCTACTTTTCCTCCAGCAGCTTCTACTGCAGCCTTCATAGCTTCAGCTTCAGCTTTCTTAGCGTCTTCCTTCAGCACAGATGGTACATTGTCTACCAAATCTTTGGCTTCTTTAAGACCAAGTCCTAGGGCTTCTTTAACAGCCTTAATAACTTGAATTTTTTGTTCTCCAGAAGAAACTAATTCTACTTTGAAAGAATCTTTTTCTTCAACAGCTTCAGCAGCTCCTCCACCTACAGTAACTGTAGCTTGAGCAGAGACACCAAAACGTTTTTCAAAAACTTTAACTAATTCATTAAGTTCAAGCACGCTCAACTTTTCGATTTTTTCTACCAAATCTTTAAATTGAGCTGGCACTTCAAATTTTTCTTCTGCAGCAGTTTCTTCTACTACTACATCTTTTGTTTCTTCACTCATATTCTTTTAATTATAAATTTTAATAACTATTACGCTGTTTGTTTTTTAGCAAACTGATCTAAAGCAATTACCAAACCTTGAATTGGAGAATTAATAACATTTACAAATTGTCCATACAAGACTTCCTTCGGTGGGATCTTAGCAATTTCTATCATAGAATTAGCATCCATGAATCGTCCTTCAAATACTCCACCAACAATCTTAATCATTTCAGGATTCTTTTTACCGAAATCAAATACTGCTTTTGCAGGAGAAAGTAAATCAGAACCATAAGCCAGAGCAATTTCTCCTGGCAATTCTGGCATCTCTCCTTCAATATTTGAACTACTTAGAGCCAATTTAGCTAAAGTCTTTTTCGCTACCATATATGAGGTATCACTATTTCTTAAGTTACCTCTTAGGTCATCAGCTAAATTTACTGGCAATCCATGAAAGTTAACAAAGACCACCGATGCGGAATCAGCAACTGCTTTTTTAACTTTGTCTAATATTTGTGACTTTTTTTCTTTGGTTAAGGCCATATATATAAAATAAAAAATACGGCTTATAACGCCGCTTCTGCCTTCGACCCATTATTCTAAAAGCAGACCTCGTTAGGACCTCTGCGGGTTACAAGTAACCCACTGCCTAATTTCTACGGCTTAAATAGAGTCTATAATATTTTAGAGAAGTGTCAATAGCCTTAACCTAAACCCCACTTACCTGGTCTAAATCCAAACTAATGGCATTTAACTTTTGCCCATACAACCCAACGCCTAGCATAATTGAAATCGCTACTAAAATTATCACCACAAAACCACTCACCATCTTCCAGAAACCTTTAGAAAATAAAGTCTGCATAATTATTAAAAAATATTAGAGAGAAAATTAAAACCTCGATCAGGTAAAACTAAAATCTTATCCCATAAGCCTACAGGCTTATCTAAAACTATAGTCTTAGGCTCTATTGTATCATCCGCCGCAACTTTTGTAGATGTTGAAATTTCTATCTGTTCGCTGAGAGTACTAATACTAGGAATACTAAGCGCTTGCCGCGAGTCTAAAATATTTTTTATCTTAACCGCTTCTAATTTTAATTCTTCAAGTTTGGTACTTCTCTCTTCCAAACCAAGCACAACAACAGTTGAAGTAGCCTCGGCTAAATCCGCCACGACTTCAGTGTCATTAATTTTTAATGAAATATTTTCTATGTCTAATTCACTAACAACAGTCCGAGTCATTTCTTGATCAACAACCAGCCTCGCACCAGAATTTAAAATAGTATCTTTAGCAAAGACAAAAATATCACCATTTCCATAATCTAAAATAAAATTACCAATATTAACTTCCGTGTCGGCATTATTAACTATCGCTATAGATTTATCATTTGAAGGCAGAATTTCTAACCCTAAGTTGGCTTCTACCACTGTCACCTCGGTTCTATCAACAGAAGGACTGTCTTTACTCTCCGCATTTAAGACCACATTATAGACCCCTGGATATTTATAGATATAACTAACTTCCCGACCTGCTTCAGAACCCCCATCGCCAAAAGACCAATCATAATCGACACCAGAAATATCATTAGATAAAATCGCTTCAAATTCTATCGGCACTCCCACGAGCACCAAACGTTCCCGACCAATATCAACTTCAAATTTAGTCACGGCTTTTTTCGTACTCAGTGCTGCTGGACTAGAGTGAGACGACGGATTACTAGAACCCGAAGAATCTTCATTGTCATCGTCCTCATCTTCAACTTCGGTTAATTGGTCGACCACGCTTAAAGAATGTTCCAAATTCCATTCTTCTCCGGTCACCCTATTTTTGGCCACCACACTAATATTAACAACTTTCAATTCACTATCTTTATAGTAAAAATTTTTATTCTTAGTATTTTTACTCATAGTCACTCTATCAACAGCCTGCCAATTACTACCATTTGAAGAAAAAGAACCTGAACTCGAGTCAGATTCTAAATAAATATCAAAAGTTTCCGGGACAGCCGCTTCCGCCCCAGCGTCTTGAGCTTGAATTGTAAACTGAGTGGCTTCACCCATCACAACCTCTGCTGGATTTAGAGTAAAAACGAAACCATCGACAGCGGCTAATATTTCTACAGGTGCCAACCAAATTAATGATAATAAAATTAAAAATTTAATCTTCGGTTTAAAATTTTTCATATTTTAAAATCTGGTTACCTATTAATTAAATTAGTATGATTCGTAATCGACTAGTCGGCCCGACGAATCAAAAAGATAAATAGTGTCTCGTCTGTCTTTCCACATTTCCCACCTCCGATCCAAGAAAATGCGCCACTCGGGACTTAAGAAATTTTCATCATTATAATGGGTCGCGACACAGGCTCCATAACTAAAATTAGTCACAACAAAATTACGGCAAAACTTAGAGACTTCAGTGTTTTTATCGACGTGATTACGAACCAAATCACCTTCCCTGTCTCGATAGGGATCAGTATCTGGAGTATGACATTTAGGCATGCGCCTAATAAAGTCATAACAAGAATCAGGTAAGGTATCAAAATTTTCCACCGCTTTAGGTAGAGGACATTTTAAAGCTAAGCTTGGAGTAAAACTATAGTCTCCGGTTTTTTGTAAATAACCAGTACACATATTGGTCCGGAAATTAGTTTCTATATCAATATCGCCCTTCTCATATAAAGTGCCAGAAGTTACGATAGCTTTATCGCCTGGTTTTAAATTGATCCAATGGGTAGCTCGACGACCCTCAGGCAGTAGAACCTCAACCCCTTGTCCAATGGTCGCTCTATTAGTTTTACCTGCTTCTACCTTACCACCACCAATATCAAATAGCCTTTCGTTATCAGCATTAGACAAAGCCCAACCGGTAATGTTTATAGGGTTATCATTACCACGACTAGAAGCTAAAGTGATATATTCCTGTCTTGATTGCTCGGTACGGTTGCTATTACCCCGACCCACTTGCACTTGTCCGTACCAGGGAGATTTTGTATAAGTACGATCGTTGACTTTAATCTGTTCCGGCTGATATTGATCAATCTGACTAGAACCAGAACCACCAGTAGCCCCTGCTGTTGGTCTCGGTACAAAATTACCAAAAGAGCCACCACCAGAGCGAGGCATAAAAAGTGAGCCAGCGTCGTCACGATTAGGAACACCGATAACAAAAAACATTAAAAAGATAATTCCTCCTAAAACCAAAAACACCGGCATTAAGTCTTTGAACATGTTTTTATTTTACTAGAAAAACCCAAAAAAGGATACAAAATAAGACTTGACGGGTTTGTTATAATATAAAGAGAAAGGAGGGTAAAACTATGTTTACCCGACGACACATGCTCCCACGCGTCGCCCATTGCTGCGGCGGTAGCTAGACCAAAGACACTGGCCACCCTACGGGTGGCCAGTGTCTATTTATTTTCATGCTTAGAGCTTA
>JAUPUJ010000026.1 GCA_030917625.1 Patescibacteria group bacterium | reverse complement strand
AACAACCGTCTTTTTACTAAATCTAATTGAATTTGAACAATATCTTTAATAGTATCGGCTGATAATGGTTCAAACATTACAATATCGTCTAAACGGTTTAAGAATTCTGGTTTGAAATGATTTTTCAAACTTTCCATTATTTTTTCCTTAACCTCATCAAAACGAGATTCTTCGGATTCGCCAAAGCCGATTTTCTGAAACTTATTTATGAACTGACTGCCGATATTAGAAGTTAAAATAATGATAGTATTTTTAAAATTCACAGTTCGCCCTTTTGAATCGGTTAATCGCCCATTATCAAGAACCTGAAGTAAGACATTGAAAACTTCCGGGTGAGCTTTTTCGACTTCATCAAATAAAATTACAGAGTAAGGACGATGACGCACAGTTTCAGTCAGCGATCCCCCTTCTTCATGACCAACATAACCAGGAGGTGAACCGATCATTTTAGACACGGAGTATTTTTCCATATATTCAGACATATCAACCCGAATCAAAGATTTTTCATCATTAAACATAAACTCAGCCAACTTCCGGGCCAATTCTGTTTTACCGACTCCAGTGGGTCCTAAAAAGATAAATGATCCAATCGGTCGATCAGGGTCAGCTACGCCCGCCCTACTACGTCGTACAGCTTCAGAGACACTAGCGATAGCCACACCTTGGCCTCGCACTTGGTTATTTAGCATATCCTCCATACGCATCAATTTATCAGACTCTTCTTCGAGCATTCGAACAACTGGAATTCCAGTCCAACGAGCGACCACACTAGCCACCTCTTCTTCTGTGACTTCTTCTTTTAGAATCCGACGGGCACTTTGTAATCTTTTTAATTTAGCTTCTTTTTGACGAATATTCTTTTCTAATAAAGGAATTTCTCCATATCTAATTTCTGCCGCTTTACCTAAATCAGCTCGGCCTTCTGCATTTTGAGCCTCTAATTTAAAACTATCCAATTTAGCTTTATCATTTCTAACTTCGGCAATAATTTCTTTTTCATTTTTCCAACGTAATTCTAATTCGCCAGTTTTTTCTTTCAGGTCACCAATTTCTTTTTCAATATTTTTAATACGATCTTTAGCCCCAATTGGTTTATTGATTTCAATTTCTTTTTTTAGTGCTTCTTTCTCTACTTCCAAACGCATAATTTTTCTTTCTGCGTCCTCTAAGGCACTTGGTTTATTTTCCAATTGCAACCGCAAAGCTGAAGCTGCTTCATCTATTAAATCAATAGCTTTGTCCGGCAAAAAACGATCGGTAATATACCTAGTCGACAAATTTACAGCCGCTACAATCGCATCATCAGTAATATGAACTCCGTGATGAATTTCATATTTATCTTTTAAGCCCCTAAGGATAGTAATAGCATCATCTACGCTTGGCTCTTCTACATGAATTGGTTGAAAACGTCGGGTTAAAGCTTGATCTTTTTCAATATTTTTTTGATATTCTTTTAAGGTTGTGGCTCCAATTACCCGCAATTCTCCTCGAGCCAAGGCTGGCTTCAACATATTAGAAGCATCAATAGCGCCTTCAGCACTGCCTGCCCCCACTAAAGTATGCATCTCATCAATAAATAATAGTAAACGCCCGTCGGACCTTTCTATTTCTTTAATAATATTTTTTAGCCTCTCTTCGAATTCACCACGATACTTAGTTCCAGCAATTAAACTCCCCATATCAAGTGAGACTAATTCTTTATCCTTTAAAGACTCCGGCACATCACCAGAAGCAATTCTATTGGCTAAGCCTTCAGCAATAGCTGTTTTACCAGTTCCCGCTTCTCCGATTAAAATTGGATTATTTTTAGTTCGGCGAGATAGAATCTCCATAATCCGCCGAATCTATTTATCTCTACCAATAACTGGATCAAGTTTATCTATACGCGCTAAGTCAGTTAAATTTCTAGTATATTTTTCTATAGCCCGATTCTTTTTTGGTTGATCAATGTCTTTAATTTTACCGGCTCGCAATTCTCTAACAATTTTTTCTACCCCTTCTTTCGTCACCCGGAATCGATTTAACATATCTCGAGCTTCGGACGACACATCTAAAATAGATAGGAACAAATGTTCAGTAGACACAAATTCATCAGAAAAACTATCAGCAATTTTAGAAGCATCATCAAAAATTCGAACTAATTCTGGTGTTAGATATATTTGATAAGAAGGCGAAGAAATAGTGGCACTATCTGGAGTCTCCATAATTTCCAAAATATAATCAGTCAACATCAAACTATCAACTTCCATTTTATCTATAATTGAAATAGTTGAGCTTTCTTCCTGAACCAATAAAGCCGCCAATAGATGTATTGGGTTAACATGATTTTGGCCGCGCTCTATAGCTAGTTCGTGAGCTTTTTTAATAGCGTCACGGGCCTTACCTGTAAATTTTTGGAATGGAGGCATTGGTAAATTATATATTTAAAAACTCTGAATAATTGAAACCAGTCTAAATTCAATTAATATTCTCTTATAATACAATTATTAGACCCTTGAGTCAATAGGAAATTCTGATGTTTTAATTCCAAGTCACAGCCGTTTTGACCCCCGTAACTATCCCGATCACAGCCCCATAAATGTCTATAATTGGAGCGCCGAGATAGTCTAATGAAGCCACATTAGACACCAGACGACCTGGAGTTGTCGTGCTCCCGCCAACCACAGAAGAAACAATACCCATCGAAACTTCGTGATTATTGTCTGCTGTAGAAGCCAAACTAATGACAGACTGTCCTACCGTCGGACCAGTGGCCGATATTTTTAGAGGAGTAATATTATTTAATTTTAAAATATCTTCTTCCTTAATAGTTTTTAATGTTATTTTGCCTAAATTAACTTCCCCTGATTTAACTAAAATTTCAACTCCGTTTTCTAAAACCACAATATAGTTTTTATTTTTCTCTACCACCGATGGAGCTGTAACAAAAATACCGAATTTAGCATCAGCAAGAAAAGCGCTTCCCAAAACCTTAGCCTCGACATGTCTTATATTTTGTTTAATCGTCACCACCGCTGGCGAGACTTTATCAATAGCTTTAACTACTAATTCCTCCTCTGTGACAACAACTGGCACTTCTTTAACAACGGTTGCAGTTTGAGTGATAGTTTTAGGCACTACTTCTTCCACTGTTCGCTCCACCACATGAGTAATAGTTCTGGATACGCCTTCTGGCGCATTATTAACTAGAGTCACAGTCACAATACCGGTCGCCATCGAGGTCACGAAGCTTACCAGCAAAGTAAGTAAAATTAGCTGACTTTTTGTGAGATCTTCAACATCCATAAACTCATTTTAGCAGTGACCAACCCTGTAAGTCAAAAAAATGATTTTAAGTTTATAAAACTGCGTATTCTTCGTATAATTGCCCCACTTTTTCCCAATTGACGATAGAAAAGAAATTTTCTATATAATCAACTCTTTTGTTTTGATACTTTAAGTAATAAGCATGCTCCCACACATCAATACCTAAAATCGGCCTTTGACCATCTGCTAGTGGGCTATTTTGATTAGGGGTACTTATTATTTCTAATTTACCAAGAGAAATCGCAAGCCAAGCCCAACCAGAACCAAATTGACCACTAGCTTTTTCCGTAAATAATTTTTTAAATTCGTCGAAACTGCCAAAAGTATCATCAATAACTTTAGCCAACTTACCTTCCGGTAAATTATTATCTTGAGCTGGTCTTAAAATTTGCCAAAACAAGGAGTGATTAAAATGGCCTCCACCATGATTAATAACAGCTGTTTTAATATCAGCCGGAACTTTATCTATAGATAAAAGTAAATCTTCAACAGATAAAGTCTTCAACTCGTCGTAGGACTCTAAAGCGGAATTCAATTTATCGATATAAGTCTGATGATGTTTAGTGTGATGAATAGTCATAGTTTCTCCATCTATCACTGGCTCTAGTGCCTTATAGTCATATGGTAAAGCAGGTAAAGTGTGCATATTTAAAATTATTAGACTAACAATAATCCAATTATAGCAAATTTATAAACCTTATAGTTAAACTGACCTCTGTCTGTCTACAATCTCTATAAGAGCTGAAACTAAACTATCGATATTTTTCCTGGTAATTTTAGAATCCAAAGTAAACCTAACAGAAGACTCAATAGGTGCCGCTGTCCCATATAAAGCCTTTAAAACATGGCTGTCATTTTTACGATTAGAAGCACAGGCGCTGCCAACCGAGACCGCAAATCCTTTCATATCAAGCTCAACGGCGATCAATTCCGAATCAACACCAGTAAATGTGACATTTAGGTTATGAGGCAAGCGTTCCCCTTCTGCGCCATGGCATAAAACATTGGGAATTTTATCTAGAATCGATTGTTGTAAATAATCTCTCAAGACCGCAACCTGATTCCACTCTCTGTCTTGATTTTTTAAACTTAAATCTAAAGCAAAAGCCAAACCCACAATACCAGCTACATTTTCTGTGCCGGATCTTAAACCAAATTCTTGACCGCCACCAAATATAATAGGCTCAATCACTAATAGAGGCCCCACATACAACATCCCCACTCCTTTGGGTCCATAAATTTTAGAAGCATTAAGTGACAACAGATCCACACCCAATTTAGAAATATCTAAATTTAAAAATCTTGGCACCTGACAAGCATCAACATGGAACAATGGCCATTTTTGTTTATTGTCTTTTCTTTTCTTGCGAATAATTTTTGATAACTCTTTGATTGGAAAAATAGTGCCAATTTCATTATTAGCATAATGCATAGAAATTAGAACTATATCATCATGTTCGCTGAGGACTTCTTTTAATTCTTTTAAATTCAAAGATCCATCACTATGGACACCAATAGTAATCAATTTAAAGCC
Source organism: Patescibacteria group bacterium (assembly GCA_030917625.1). GTDB lineage: Bacteria > Patescibacteriota > Minisyncoccia > Phycocordibacterales > XYD1-FULL-46-19 > JAUPUJ01. Next base: position 3,229 of record JAUPUJ010000026.1, on the reverse strand, counting down.
ATCACTTTCTAAAGATTTTAAAACATCTAAAACACTATGATGTTCAATGGCCGAACAAATAACAACACCGGGTTTTTGATTCTCGTCTAAATAATTTTTAGCAACTCCTAACAGAGCCAAGTTATTAGCCTCAGTGCCCCCACTTGTAAAAATTATTTGACCACTATCAATATGTAAATTTTTCTTAATTAAAGACCTTACCTCTTCCACTGCCTCCTTAGCTACCCGGCCTTCTTCGTGAAAACTAGATGGGTTACCAAAAGCGCTAGTCAAATAAGGCTGCATCGCCAATGACACCCCCTGATCTAAGGGTGTGGTCGCCGCTGTATCCAAATAAATTCGAGACGACTGATCTTTATTAAATTTTGGCCAAAAATTAAACATTTAAATTCATTCTAGCTTTTTCCCTGATTTTTGCAAAAAAGTCAAAACAGTTGTATACTAATGATCGTTATATTTTTATGGCTCTATCACCAACAATGTTTTACCTGTTATTGGGGGTTATCGCTTTACTGGTCTTATGGGTGGCCATTTTAGAATGGCGTTTACATAAGCTATTTCGCGGTAAAAATGGTCATTCTCTGGAAACAGTCATCGCTGATTTAGGTCTTGCTGTCGACAATATAATAAACAAAAGCAAGAAAGATGACACTCTTTTTGAGGATATATACAAAAGATTGAGAAAAACTTTACAAAAAACTCACACTGTTCGTTTTAATCCTTTTCGTGATCATGGCGGCAATCAAAGTTTTGCTACCTCAATTATGGACGAAGATGGTAACGGTGTAGTTTTTTCCAGTCTTTACTCTCGAGACAAAGTTAGTGTCTACGCTAAACCTCTATCTAAACATTCTTCTATCTACGAATTATCCCATGAAGAAAAAGAATCAATAGATAAGGCCAAGAACCACTCTCAATCTTCTTAAAAAATAAATATTAATTAGCCCTACTCATTTTATGGCAGAAAAAACTGTACAACAAAATAAGATTGCCAAGGATGAATCCGGAAGACCGCCAGTCATAGCTGTAGTAGGTCATATTGATCATGGTAAATCTACACTCCTTGATTATATAAGAAAAAGTAATATCGTCGCTGGTGAAGCTGGTGGCATTACTCAACACATTAGTGCTTACGAAGTCTTACACCAAAAGAAGGACGAGACTGAGACTAAAAAAATTACCTTTCTAGACACCCCAGGCCATGAAGCTTTCTCTGAGATGCGACGTCGTGGGGCCTCCATTGCGGATATCGCTATTTTAATAGTATCAGCTGAAGACGGAGTCAAACCTCAAACCATTGAGTCTATCGAAGCAATTAAGGCAGGCAATATCCCTTATGTGGTCGCGGTCACTAAAATTGATAAACCAAATGCTAATCCAGATAAAGTTCGCCAAGAACTAGCCGAAATTGGAGTCTATGTTGAAGGTTATGGCGGCAGTGTACCCGTAACTAATATTTCTGCTAAAACCGGCGAAGGTATCGACGACTTACTCGACCTTTTGTTGCTAGTCGCAGAATTAGAAGAACTCAAAGCTTCACCCAAAATCATGGCTTCAGGCTTTGTTTTAGAATCAAAATTAGATCCTCAAACTGGACCTTTAATCACATTAATTATAAAAGACGGGCATTTAAACCTGGGCGACTATGTTGGAATTGGCGGTAAGGTAGCTAAAATCAAAAGAATTGAAAACTTTTTAGGGGCTCAAGAAAAAACTGTTACCGTCTCTGCCCCTATTAGAATTTTTGGTTTTCCGTCATCAGCCGAGGCTGGTTCTGCTTTCATGTCTTTCGACAATAAAAAAGATGCTGATAATTATCTCAAGAATTTTATCAAGGGTGAGAAATCTGGTAATTTAAAATTTAACCCTGAAGATTCTAAAGATAAAGTTGACGTACCATTAGTGGTTAAAAGTGATTCCGAGGGTACTTTAGAAGCCGTGATTTATGAAATAAAAAAAATTACGGATGATCGAGTAAATTTCAAAATCGTCTCCTCAGGCATCGGCGCTATTAGTGACAACGATTTAAAATTAGTAGCCGGCTCAACCGATATGCCACTAGTGGTTGGCTTTCATGTTAAAGAAGACCGTGGAGTGAAAGATTTGGCTGAAAGACACAATATCACCGTAGCTACCTTTGATATTATTTATAAATTAACAGATTGGCTTAAAGAAAAAATAGCTAGCCGCAGACCTCTAGTGTCTGAAGAACAAATAATCGGTACCATTAAAGTCTTAAAATGTTTTAGCCAAAATAAAGACAAACAAGTTTTGGGTGGACGTGTAGATTCTGGAGTTATTAAAAAAGGATCTCTAGTTAAAATTTTTAGACGCGATATTGAAATCGGACGCGGTAAAGTGGTAGAACTTCAAGAACAAAAAATTGCCACCACCGAAGTGGCTGAGGGCCAGCAATTTGGGACAATGATTGAATCTAAAATCACTATCGCCCCTGGTGACAAATTAGAAACCATAGAAATGATTACCTCCTAAACATTTGATGCAAATTTTGCTTCAATATGTATAATAATTTAAGATTTCATGAATATTCGCCAAGAAAGAATTAAAGACCGAATCAAGACCCTGGCTGCTAAATATATTTCGCAAGAAGCTAGTCGCCAATCCTTAATAACAGTCACCGACTGTCTTTTGTCTGACAATGGTAAAGAAGCGACTATTATGATATCAGTCTTACCCGAGAGTGAAGAGCGAGCCGCTCTAGCTTTTATTGAACACCACCTACAAGAACTCCGTGGATACATTAAGGAACACTCCGATCTTAAAATTCTACCTTATCTTCACGCTGAATTAGATTATGGCGAGAAGAATCGACAAGTAATAGATGGTATAATTTTGTCTGACAAACTAGCCGAAGATAAAGACAAATAAATAATAGGCCTGGTGGCGAAGTGGTAACGCAGCGGTCTGCAAAACCGCGATGCGCGGGTTCGATTCCCGCCCAGGCCTCAAAAATAAAAGCAAAATTGCTCTTATTTTTGAGGCCTGGAAAGACTAAATTTATTTAGTCTTGGGGCGGGAATCGAAAGACGGAGCGTTACGAGCTGAGCACAGCGAGTCGCGAGTCAGGGTCGTGAAAATTTTCGAGCGGCGGCGAGAAAATTATTCCTGACCGATTCCCTTAAATATTTTAAAACAACTTTTGCCCCGTTAGCTCAGTTGGTAGAGCAGTCGCCTCTTAAGCGAACGGTCGCAGGTTCAAATCCTGCAC
>JAUPUJ010000002.1 GCA_030917625.1 Patescibacteria group bacterium | reverse complement strand
TAACTTTTAAACCTAATCTTATACCCACTTTATAGTATTATTCTTAACAGGGTTTTATACTACTTATTCACAAGGTTTTCCACTTATTATTAACTATTATATAACTGAGATCTAATTTGTTCTATCTCTTGGTTTAAGACAGTATCTTTTTGGATATCACGCTTTATTTTTTCATAAGCATGAATAACTGTCGTGTGATCTCGACCACCTAATTTTTGGCCAATATAAGGGTAAGATGAGTTAAAATCCTCCCTCATTATATACATAATGATTTGCCTAGGTTTAACCACTTCTTTTCTCCTAGTTTTCTCATATAAAGACTTCTCTTCTATAGTGTAATATTCAGATATAATTTTAACAACATCTTTAAAAGAGACAGCCTTTTTAGGTTTAATGTTATTTTTTAAGATATTTTTAATCTCAGTTAAAGTTATATCTCGTTTTTTGGCTTGAGTTTGAACGATAACTGATTTTAAAGTACCTTCTAATTCTCTAATACTGTCACAAACAATAGAAGCTATATATTCCAATATTTCATCTGGTATTTGTTTCTCTAATACCCTTGATTTAGTCTTTAAAATCGCCAACCTTGATTCATAATCGGGTTTACTAACATCTACTATCATTCCCCCTTCAAAACGTGATCTGAGGCGATCTTCTAAATGTTCTATATATTTAGGTGGTTGATCTGATGAAAATATAATTTGCTTATTATTCTCATAAAAATGGTTAAATAAATGGAATAATTCTTCTTGAGTTTTTTCTTTATTAGAGAAAAATTGAATATCATCTATAATAATTAAGTCGTATTTTCTGTACTTTTCCTTAAATAGGTTAATTTTATTGTTTAAAATAGAATTAACACAATCTACGGTGAATGTTTCAGATGTAGTATAAAAAACTCTTTTATTAGGATTTTGTTTTTTAATATAATTACCAACTGCTTGGAGAAGGTGGGTTTTTCCTAAGCCAGTAACCCCGTAGATATATAAAGGATTGTAATTCATCCCAGGGTTTTTAGTGACAGCCTGAGCCGCAGCATAAGCTATTTCATTAAAAGGGCCAACCACAAAGTTATCAAAAGTATATTTAGGGTTTAAATTACTATCTTTGTTTATATATAGATCATTTAAGCCTAAATCTGTTGTTGTAGTAAGGTTTTTTTGACTAGAATCTTCGGTGGTGGTAGTTTTATCGTCTTTTCTTATGATTATATACTCTAAATTTCTAACTTCAGGACTGATATCTCTTAGAGCTTTAAGTATAAATTTATGATATTTGTTGCGTAACCAATCTTTTACAAAAGTATTAGGGGCACTTAAATATATAATACCCTCTTCATTTTTGTGGATGTAAGTATTTTTAAACCAAGTGCCAAAATTAGCTTTAGAAGTACTCAATTCTATTTGGGATAAGGCTTGCTCCCAAAGTTGTTTATTGTCTACCATAATAGGCTAAATGATTAGTTGTGATTGGTTTATTATAAAGCTTGAATATAGTGAATGAAACTAGACAGTTATGTTGATAATCAGTGGATTACTTATTAAGGGTTGGGGAAAACTTTTTTAGTGGTTAATAAAAATAAAAAATGATATTTATAAAGACTTTTCTAGGTCTTTATATTTGTTCTTGCCAAATTATCTAATTTCATGTAGATTAATAAACGTATGTCATTTACCTATAATCCTAAAAAGAGAAAACGAGCTAAAACCCATGGTTTTTTAGTGCGGTCAAGAACTCCTGGGGGTAGAAAAGTTTTATTGAGACGTCGTCGAAAAGGACGGTCTAAATTGTCAGTTTAACCTTTATTTATGCTCCCTAAAAACAGGAGGCTAACAAATGAAGAAATAGAGACTGTAATAAGAAAAGGAGTAACTAATCATACTCCTTTTCTTTATATAAAATCACTGTTAAATAACAGTGAAAACACCTCTTTTACAGTTGTGATCTCTTCTAAGGTCAATAAAAAGGCTGTTGTTAGAAATAAAATAAAGCGTCAAATTAGAGCTTTTTTAATAAGAAAAAAAGGTCAATTTAAAAATGGTTATAATATAGTTTTTATAACCAAACCTGGGGTCACTAATATTAAACTAGAAGATTTACAAAGTGCTATACTATACCTATTATCTAAAAATAAAATTATCTAAATAAATGTCTGAAATTTTTAATTTAATCTTAATCCAACCCCTCTATAATGCTTTAGTCGCTATTATTTCTATTATGCCTGGGCATAACATTGCTTTAGGTATTATTACTCTAACTGTCATTATTAAATTTTTATTAATGCCTTTGTATCACAAGTCAGCTTTGGCTCAGAAACAACTCAGAGAGCTTGAGCCAGAAATGAAACAAATAAAAGAGGAATATGTTGGAGATAAACAAATTCAAGCTCAGAAAATAATGGAATTATATCAAAAGCATGGGATTAATCCTTTTGCGAGTTTTCTTTTACTTTTAATACAATTGCCGGTAATTTTAGCTTTGTTTTTGGTTTTTAAAAATGGCTTTGAACTTAATTTAGGTATTTTGTACTCATTTATAACAGTTCCGGAGGTGGTGAGTCATACTTTATTTGGTTTAATTTCTATTAGTGATAAAAGTATTATTTTAGCCTTATTTGTTGGTGTAACTCAGTTTATACAAATGAAACTGTCACTACCACCTCTGCCAGCACCAAATAAAAAGGAAGCTAATGAATTACCTTCGTTTAAAGATGATTTTGCTCGGAGTATGAATTTGCAGATGCGTTACGGAATGCCGGTAATTATTACTATAGTAGCTACTCAATTCCCTGCCGCCCTATCTCTATATTGGTTAACAGGAAATGTATTTTCTATTGTTCACGAATTGTTTGTTAAAAAACAAGCTGAGTCTATAAAAATTTAGGTTAAATTATTAGTTTTAAAACCCATAAAGATTTATCTATTTTATTTTTGAATACAATATACCCCCCCTCTTTTATTGTTTTTAATTTTTCTACATCAATACCCTCTGGTAGATATATGGTGGGGTAAAATTTTTGAGGATTATCAACATTAATACTCACTATTTGGGAGTCTGTTAGTTGAGATATTCCCATATACCAATCAGTAATAGAGAAAGATTTAGTTGTAGGAGTTGAACAATAAAATGACAAAGAATCTTCTAACCAGGAACATTTTTCTATGGGGGTGAAAAATGATAACTGAGTACTGGTGTTTGTTTTTATATTGTGTAAATAAGTTCTATTTGTGTCAGTATATAAAATATACTGACCATCTGGACTGGGTAATATTGTTAAGTTTGTTTTGTTACTTATTTTTTTTTCCAAAGCATTGCCTTTAAATAAATAAGCCGAAGTATTTTTAAAAGCAGACGGTTTTTGATTGCCAAAAAGTTCATTGTTGGCTGTGTTATAGAGCCAGTCTATTTTTGAATTATTTATAACTATTTCAGCATTTTCTAAATTTGCATTTCCTTGGTAAATAAAATTAGTATCAATATTTTTCCAGTAAAGTAAATTATTGACTGCCCCTATAATATTTATTAAGGGATTAAGTTTTATAACATTAGTAACCCTACTTTCTAAGGCTTCAGGATTAAAATTATAACTATAATCTTGCTTGTTTGTTGCTGATGGGGTGCTTAAATAAATATATAATCTTTCTTTGTTATAAGAACTATAAATAGAATCAACACCAGAAATGGTGGTATTAGATAAGCGAGTCATAATTTTATCTTCTAAGTCATAAAAATACAAATGACCCGTGGTTTTTTCTGCTGAAACTATGAAATTACTCTTTGCTTCTATAGAAGATGTAGCTACAGTTGAAGAAGAAGTGTTAAGTATAAAATCTGCTGATATATGATTTGGTATTTGGTAAAAAAGATCTTCTTTTGACTCCTCATCATTATTAGAATTAGTGACGAGGGGTATTTTAATGTCACTGTTCTGGATAAAATCTAAAATATTAGGAAAGAAATTAGTAATTATATTCCCTTTTTGATCGGTGTCTTTGTTGGTTGCTAGATAAGTAAAATATATAATAATTGTTAAGATTATTATAAGTATTACACTTAGTAAAATTTTAGTTGTTTTTTTCATATATTAAGGGAATTTTATATCATAATGATCTGGATTCTCATACCTAACTACTATATTTTGACCATTAGATAGCCTTCCTTGATAATTAACATTTTTAGTAAAACTCTGTTGTCTTGTGGATTCTTTTAATACTTCGGTTATTTTATCCCATTGTCCACTATTGGCGTTTTTGCCCAAATCTATTTTATGGCCTGTGCCATGACTCATTGGCCCAGAACTATGACCAAGTTCGGAGCCACCAGTGATAGTAATACCAGCCCCCACTTCTCGTTGGATATGTTTAATTCCTTGAACAGCACTAGCTTGTAAACCTTCAACTGAAGTGCAGCTACCGGATACATTTTGATAAGGTGTATTAGGAGGACATTCAGAGTTGTTGACGCTAATATTGGCCAGCCTTAAATCATCTCTGATTTCTCCAGGTATTACTGGGGTGGTGCTAGTACCTGTTGTAGGTGGAGTGCTGGTTCCTGTAGGCCCCCCTCCCCCTGTGTTTCCATTATTATTTCCTCCAGTATTAGTGTTAGGTGCAGTTGGAACATTTTGGCCAACTTGGGCGAAATCCACCCTAATTTCAAGCAAGTCTGGGTTTATTATATTTAAGATTAAAAATGAGCTTAGGGCGAGCACTAGGCCCCAAAAAGCGGCTGTAATACGTTTAATACCGTTTGATTTAGCGGCTGGCAGGGCACTGGTCATATATTCTAAACCCCCAATTATAAACATTAAAACTGTGACAAAAACGACAATGGTTAAGAAAATTTTGTAAGCATTCTCGGCATAATCAACAAAATTAACTGAGACATTTGTTCCTGGAGCCCCCCCTACAAATCCAGGTTCTAATAAATTATATTCTTCTTGAGCGAAAACTAATGAAGTATTTAAAAATAAACCAATCACTCCAATATATAATATAATTTTAGATAAAGTTTTCATTTAAAATAAATTAAAGGCATCGTCCAATATTATTTGAAAAGATTGCTGGTCTCTAAGAAAAGTATTAGTGAAACTTGAAACCAGCACTTCTATACTGGCTGTGCCACTACCTCCACCAATAGTAGTATTTAAAATGGACCCATTGTCTAAAATAGAACTAGCGACTTGTTTGTTATTTATTTTCCATGAATAAGAGATAGAATTATTATTTATTTGATTGTTGGGCCAAAAGAAGGGCTCCACTTTAAAAGATTCATCATCTTTCTGTGAGGTATATTCTTTACCAATAGCTTTATTATTTTGGATTCCTTCAAGGGGTTTAAAAGGATAGATAATTAATTTAGGTTCGTATATTGGTATTGATATCTGTTTAGAGGTTTTAATACTAGAATCAGAGGAAGTGACCACAACTTCTACATTGTGACTGTTTGGAAACTGGCCCACATTGAAACTAATACTGTCTTTCCCTACCCCAGATTCTTTGACTAGGTTTTTATAATCTTTACGCCAAGTAAAAATAAGGTTATCTGATGGAATAATATTACCATCCGGGCTTTTAATTTGAGGAATAGCTGTGACTGTGACCCTACTACCACTAGTAGGCAGACTACCTCCTTTATAAAAATTAGGGGTATAAGTATCTGCTTCCCAAAGTAAGTCTACCTCGGATGCGGTGAAGGTAATATTTTTGGCTATTATTCGCCTATCTTTTGTTTTTAAAGCAATGGTAATAACGGTGATTTGCCCTAAATTTCCGTTAGTAAAACTATAAGATTTTTGGCCAATACCTCGACTAACTTCTATATTATTTTTAAACCAAATAATTTCTGCTTGATTAATATCATAACCATACCCGTTTAAGTTGATGGTGATATTTTCGTTTGGAGCTGGAGATGGTGGTTTGACGGTAGCGACTAGACTACCTCCACTAGTGGTTTCAGAATAGGCGCTAGATGTGTCAGGTAATATAAAAAGAAATAATATTAAACAACTAAAACAGGATAACAAAAAGAAATTTTTTGAGTGTATTATTCTAGTTATTTTCATTTTTAGTTGAGTTTAAGAGGATTTTTTCAGCTTTATTCATAAAATAAATAATAAGAACTAAAGCTATCCACGACGGCAGCATACTAATGGCTGGTATGATTTCTATTAGAGACACCCCACCAACAGTTAATAATCTTTTTTTATCGGTAATTAAACTTATGCCTTTCATTTTAAACCAAAACCAGAAAGTTAGCCACGCAAAAACCCAAACAACAAAGTTTAATACTGGTATTAATGATAATAAATCAAATATTAATGCAACTAAGAGCATTAATAGTAATTCAATAAAATGTATTTCTTGGGTTTGCGACATTTATAAACTGTTTTTAAAATCATCCTTAGCTTTTTTAATAGCTAAAAGCTGTGAGGGGTCGGAAGTGATAATTTGATCCTCGGTGTAAGAAGCAATAACTTTCAAGGCTACTCGTTTTAAGCCGGCGAAAAATATACCCTCTCCAACATTACTTTCTAGGAGTAGATATTTTTCTTCGTCGGTTAGATTGAAAGTTTTTTGAACCAAATCTATAGAAGCTGGTGATTGTTTCATTAAAAACTGCAAAGAAGAGTTGGTTATAATTGGAGTACCATAAGGCGATTTTAAGAAATCGCCCACATCTTGGGTAATAGTCGCCACTCCTAAATAATATTTACGACCCCTTTTTACTAGTGAATATAAGAAAGAAGCGGTGTCTTTAGCTTTCATCATCCACCACGCCTCGTCTACTATAAGAAGTCTCTTTTTTAAATTACGCCTAACTGTGTTCCAGATATGATGCATAACAATATACATAGCCACCGGCTTAAGCTCATCTTCCATATCACGAACAGAAAAGACTACAAATTGCTTGTTAATATCCACATTGGTTGGCTTATTCATAAAACCAGCCCAGGTACCCTGGGTAAATTTAGCCATTCTCTGGGCTAATGATTCTCCTCCATCCATGCCAGCTAGAACCAACTCTAGGTCAGATAAAAGTGGAGCTGGTTTATTAGAGAAATCAACATCAGGAGTAATATCTTTAAGGGCATAAGTTTCAGTAATAGCATTATCAATAATTGAATCCTCTTCTGGGGTTAACCCTCCGAGCATGATACGCATTAAACCGACTAAGTTGATAGTATTAGAACGTAAAATGTCGGCTGGAGACTCGTCTTCTCGAGGTGGTGGTAAGTCAAAAGGATTAATATGGTGTTCTGATGTGAGGGAAATATTGAAATATCGACCATCAACAGCTTCGGCTAAAAATTCGTATTCTCGCTCGGGGTCTATAACTATAACGTCGACTCCAAACATTAAACTTCTTAATATTTCAAGTTTAGTGGCATAAGATTTACCCGCTCCAGATTTGGCGAAAATAACAGAGTTGTAGTTTTCTAGAGAAAAACGGTCAAATAAAACTAAAGAAGAGTTATGTCTATTAACGCCAAATAAAATACCGTTGTTAGACGTTAGGTCAAAAGATACGAAAGGAAATAAACTCGATAGAGGTGAAGAATTGAGTTTGGAGTGGATTGTTAAGGTGTCATTACCTAAAGGACTAATACTCTTAAAACCTTCCTCTTGTTGAAATAAAGCCGGTTTAATATAAACCAAAATAGCTTCCATAGAAGATTTAATCTCACGCTCGGTATTGTCTAGATCATCTTCATTTTTCCCATAGATAGTAATATATAGGCCGACATTAAAAATACGTTCCCTGGCTTGCTGTAATTGATCTCTTAGGGTTTCAATATCTTGATATGCAGTGTCTAGAATTGGATCTCGAACAAATCCCCTCTCCTCTTTGGTGCTAATCTGACTTTGGACTTCGGCTAGTTTCTTTTGTAGTTCCTTTAAGGCTGTACCTGAATCTATAGGGTGTATGAAAATTGAAATATCAAAAATCTTGTCTAAGTTGATAATTGGTGAAAACCATTCTTCAGTTAAAAATCTTGGATATGAAATAACAAAAAATGTTCGGGCCACTTTGTCTCCCAGGTAAATATTATTGGGCGTAATACGAAGTGCAGAGGGGGCGATGATATCTTTTAACTCCAAAACACCCATATCATAAATATCACTCGGTAAAATAGGAGTAATTTTTGTTTCGGGTTTGGTTTTATTAAAATTAAAAATGGCCATATATTTATTGATTAGGGATTGCTGTCGGTACCCCTTTTTCACCAGGATTAAATAATTTGAAATACAGTTCTATTAGTTCATCGGTACCTAGTTGAGCTGTTTTGACCCCAATACGCCCAAGACCATCGGCCACTACACTAATCCTCTGCTCTAATTGACTCTTGTTTTGCTCGAAGGATTCTGTCGATTCTGCCGGAGTATTTTTGTTTAAAAATGGTAGAGGTAGTTTAGATAAAGTGCCTTGTTTATTGTTTATGACTGGCGGATCATAAGGAATAATAACAAAAAAAGACTTCGACATAATATTGGTCGCTTCAGTGAAAGTCTTTATAAAATTAATATATTCTCGGGCTTGAATTTTAATGAGTTCATTGGTGTGGTCTTTAGTGACGGTTTCTATGTTTTGTAGATAAGGTAAAATATCTAGTTTTCTAGATTCGAGATGGATTTGGATAGAGAAATCTAAAGAATTGAGGAAATTTTGATATTGTAAAATAAGGCCTTGTCGCTCGTCCTCAGATTTTAGAGAAAAATTAATAGATGAAGCAATAACCACTGCTCGGTAATTACCGTCTTTTAATATAACGACCCCATCTCTGATTTCTCTAATCGCCACGAAGTCTTGAGTTGATTTAATAGATTTAGCCATTATTTTATATTTTCTTTAACATCTAAACTCCAAGATAATTCATGAAGTTTGTCGCCATAAATTTTTTTAGGGTCGATCTCTGGGGTTTTTTCGGACACGCTGACGTCTCTTTTAGCCACATCTTTTTTCCAGAGATAAAGTTTACTGCCGGTATAGTATTTTATCATTGATTGGACTAAGAAAATTAGAGAGCGGTCGTTGACTTTATAAAAAGCGAGAGCTGCTCCAGATAGAACAGATAAAATCATTGGTATTAGAGCAATATAAAAATATGGTATGGCTACATAAAATAAGAAAGCTATGGCTACTCCACCCACAACATAAATAAATTGAGGAAAAGATAAAGGGCCAAATATTTTGCTTTCTATTTCTATAAATTGTGGAACTTGAAAATTCATAGTAAAGAGTTGATATACATTTGATTATATCATGAACAAAAACCAAATAGGATAAATTTGTGTGTAATTTAACTACTCTACTGGCTCGTTGTATGGGTCGATATCTCCAGGCGTCAAATGTTGAGGGCTTGTGCTTGCTTGTTCGCTTGTGGTTTGGAATAAGCCAGTCATTTTTTCTTTAAAAATTTGAGTATCTGGTTTATTTTTAAGATCTATTTTTTCTGAGATGGGGCTTTGGATGAATTCTCTGATTTGTGAAAAAATCTTGTCGTTTATGTCTTGAGCGATTTTACTAGCATCTTCCCTCGGTATATTAAGCGCTTGAGCCACTTTAGCTGGGAAAAGGTAAGGCCTAGTAAAGCCGAGCATGACGAGGCCTGTTTCACCGCCAAGCTTACCTACCTGATCTATATGGAGTTTGTATTTTTCGCCTATTTCTTGAATATTGTCTGCTGTTTCTATGGAGGAAATAGCCTCTCTTAATGTTTTTGGTAGTCTCTCAAATCTATCCATTAAGGCGTCTTGGTCTAAAATATTTTTTAACATAAGTTATAGTTCTTTAGTGGGTTCTGTATAATCATCTTCATCATTTATGACTTTTCCTGTGCTATCATATCTTGTTTTACTCCTAGGTTCTCTGTATGGTTGATCTGGAGTAACAATATTTGGTTGATTTGTGGTTTGTTTTTGTTTTTTTGAGTTTGGATCAAGGGCGGACTTAACTCTATCATTGATTTTAGGGTTAGAAAGTATTTCATCGCTAATTTCTCTAAGTGTGCCCCTATCTATTTCTTCTGTGTTAGCAAATATTTTAGGGATATCTTGTTCGTTAAATTTTTCAATAACTTGCTTATTTTTTAGAATATTTTTATCTAAGTGAGCAATATCGTCAGAGCTAAGTTTATCTAGACTGATCTTCAGGGTTTTTAGGTTGCTTTCTGTTAATTGGTAAGTGGCTTTATTTTGATTTTTAAATATTTCTTCTATATTATTTTTAGCTTCACGTTTAAATTCTGCTAATTCTTGTTTTTTAATTCTCTTATCTATTTTTTCTTTCTCATCATAGAATTTCTGTTCGGTTTCACCTCTACCTTTAATGTATTCTTTTTCGAATTCATTTATAGTGTCTAGTCTAGTTTTTGTATCAACAGTGTTTATATTTTTCTCAGCTTCTTTAGTGAAGGCAACTTTATCAGCGTCTGACATAGTATTGTAAGATGTTTGTTGAAGATCTTTGCCTTTCTGTTTTTGTTTCTCTTTTTCTTCATCACTTGCTCCATCTTTAACAAAGACTTCTCCTAGTTTATCAAACATTTCTAATTGTTGAGCCATAGTTAGCTGGTCTCCCTTCTTCACTTCTTTTCCAGATTTATCGGTGAAATCTTTTGTAGCCACTTTTAAGTATTGACGCAATTGTTTCTCATATTCTTTTTCAGCTGATTCTTTCTTTTCACCCTTGAGAGTATCTTGTAAACTATCTAGAGATTCAATCATTTCTGTATTTCCGGTATCAATAGCGTTAATTCTTAATTCAGCTTTTTCTCGGTCAGACATATCTCCGTATTTTTTCTTAGCATCATCAAGATTTAAATTAGTTAAATATTGAGATCGTCTAGTTGGATCTTTGAGTAATTTTAATTGTTCATCTTGGCGTTTTTGTCTTTGTTCTGTTCTTTGATTAAAGCCTAAGCCAGAACCAAAACCAAAACCAGCCACTTTTTCAGCAGCGACATTGGCTACCCAGCCTTTTTTTGGTGCTTTAGCTGCGAAGTTTTTAAAGGTATCTGATTGTTGAATAGCCCTAGCTCCTCTACCTATAGTGTTGCGCCCCACTAGACCGGCTCCTCTACCGGCTAATTTCTTTGGAGTTTTAGTTGAAATACCAAATTTACCAAAAGTGTTTATAGAATTATCTTTAACATAAGCAAAAGCCTTACCTCCCATCTGGCAACCAACTTTTTGAGCAATCATAATAGAGCCCAACATTAAGCCGTTTAGCATGAGAAACATAATAACTTGGCTGGCTACATTGTGATCAATAGTCGCTCTGGCTTCAGGTGTTCCATAAACATTTTGGAATAGTCCGAAAGTTAAATATAGTAAGAAGAAAAAGAGGGGCGCAAATAAGACGTCACATTTTAGACGATCAAGCCATTTATTAAAGATTTCAGATAGAGGTTTAAAGCCATAACCCAAGAAAGCTAAAGGAGAAACAATTATTAAAATAACCAAAGATATAGCTCGTATAAGCAGTAGAACACTAGCTGCTAGTAAAGTAAAAATAGTGATGACTAACAATATCATCATGCCTGAATTTTTAGCTAGGGCTGCTAAAGTGGCAGATCCAGCGTTTTGAGTATTACCACTTGCTGTTGTTGCGGCGTTTTGATCTACGCTTTGATGCTCAAACCAAGAGAGGGCATTTCTAAAATAAGCCGATAAATCTGGTTTATCACCATCTATACCTATTAGGTTATAAAAAGTTAAAGCTGTGATATTTGACGCATCTATAGCAATTCGAGTAAAGACGGCGCTGAAGTTTATAACAAGGGCAATTATTATGATATTAACCAAAACTTTTCTAGTATCAACTCCTGGTGTCTGTAGGGCGGTGCTAATAGCTAAATAAAGTAAGATAAAAATAAAGAAAATATTAGCCACATCCCGCACAACTCTCCAGCCGGTGTCTACAACATCTAAATCCGCTAATAAATCACCAAAGTTAACTATGCTCACATCTATAATTTTGGCAAATAAAGTATCTATAAGCCACAACAACCAGCTTAGTAGCCATATAACTATGGTATAAAATGCATCTATAATATTTGCTACACAAGCATCCAAGTTAAATCCACTCCAAGAAGTACAGGCATTTCTATCTGCTTGTTGTGATTGTACAGAGTAAGGGTCGCTCTCAAGATGGTTTTGAGCTTGGGTTAAATGCTCGTCTCTTTGTTGTCTGTTGGTTTGAATATTTTGGGCTATTTGCTCATTTTGTCTTTCTAATTCTTCTGCTCTGGCTATATCGCCCGCTGCTCTTGCAGCGGCGGCTTCTCTCTCATTTATCTGTATATTTATGCGGTTTCTGTAATCTTCGTGTTCAAATTTTTGAGTAATTAAGATATTTTTTTCTTCTGTTAATCTTCTTATCTCTGCTTCTGCTTCAACTCGGCGACCGAGACGATCAGGATAAGGTTGCCACCAAGATAGATTATCAATCTCAGTAATAATAGCTTGTTGTGCCTGTATTTCAGTATTTACTCTTAATATTTCTTGCTCGGCGTGGGTTATTTGATTATTGGCATATATAAGCTGTTCTTCTAGAGGGCGAGAGTCTATTACTTGAGAAAAAGCTGAGTTTGGGAGTAAGAAAAATAAAACAGCTACTATTGATAGTGTGAAGTATAGGGCCTGTTTATAAATTTTTTCGTAACTTTTCATTAATTAATTCAGATTTATTGTTTTCTCAACAGTGTTGCTACCATCGGTGCATCTTATTTTGTAACTTAATTTGGCCTTCATACTAATTTCTCCAGCTGAACTATTTGGGGTAAAGGTAAATTTATTGAAGATACTACTTCTGATCGAGTTAGCAGCACTGGTGTCACTTTGAGCTGTTGTAATGGCGGTCTGGAGTTTGTTTATCACTGTTGTTGGACTGTCGCTCTCGGTAACATTTACTTTTACCTCATAGTCTTCGGTATAAGGCCAGAATCTAATGATTATAGAATCACCATTTTCAATAGAATTATTGGTTAATGTTAACTTTTTAGATTGAGCTATATGATTATCTATTATGGATAGTGGTAATAATCCTTCATTTCCGTCTCTTTCTCTTATTAATCTGACTGTAAATTGTATTGGTAGAGATACTGATACTTGTCCTGAAGTTGCTAGAGATTCGCCTTTTTCATGGGCTAATAATATAGCACTATCTAAATTAGGATTACTGCCATTAATCCAATCTGAATTAGCCACACAACTAGTAGCAAGAGGAGCGCTCCAATTTAATCTAGCTACCCTATTGGTGCCGTTATTGATTTGTGTGGCGGTTGGTACTGTTTGGGTGAAGTTGACCACTAATTGATCCTCAGCATCTTCATCGTCTCCACCATTTAATATTCCAGTTAGAAATTCTTGCAAGATATTTATAATGTCTCCGATGCCACCACCTGGGTTACCTCCCCCACCTCCTCCGTTTGAAGGAGTATTAGTTCTAGTTTCTTCTAAACTAGGGCCACCGCCCGGCGAAACATCACCTGGGTCAGCATTTTTATATAAATCTAAACGGTAATTTAAAGCCTCAGCCGTTACATCTTGGACTTGGCTGGCTGGGGTGACCACTTTCCATCTTCGGCAAGCCGAATTATTGGCTGTGTATTCAACACACTCTCGAACAGGTAAATAACCATTGCCAGCTGATAATTGTTCATAAAAATCTGCTTCGGCCCTATCTTGAGCTTGAGCCAAAGCTTTGGCATTTATTTTGTAAGAAGTTTCAGGGGTATTGGCTTCAAATGGATTTTTCATTGCAATGAAAGTGGAAAACCATTCTTGTGAATCATTAATTTCTCCAGCTCCAAATTTATTGTATTGATCTAAACTCACAGAAGAATAATTAGCTGGTTTATTTAAATCTTGGGCCAGTTGCTTAGCTGTAATATCTTTAAAACTGTTGGATGATTTTTGTAAATCGTCAAAATAAACCCTAGCTGCTTCTGGTTTGACTAATTCATCAACGTGTTTAATTGGGTTCTCTACATATAAAGGAGCATCAGGGCCCTCGCCGGTGGAGTCATAACCTCGTTTACTGAAGTCAACAAGTTCGTTTCTGTAGAGCTCACTAGCTTCATTGGCTTGTCTTCTTAAATCAACATCTTCCACAAATTCTTTTTGTTCAAAAGCGGTTTGGATTCTTTTAATGCTTTTTAATTGGGTGCAAATCTCTATGGTTAATTGTTCTATTCTTTGAGTTGTCTGATCAATAGAAGCATTGGTGGTATCGATACTTTCTGTAGCTGAAAGTAGTGGTCCACTAGTTTCTCGTACTGGCACATAAACTCCAATACCTGCGATACCGCCTAAGGCACTAATGCCTGGAATATTACTTACTACCCCAGCTGTGACATTGGTTACCGCATCTCCCACAGGCCCAGCTATTACATCTGGTACTCCAGCGTTAGTCAGAGCATTGCTTGCTATGTCGCCTGCGGCCCCAGTAATACCCTCGGTAACACCACCTACAACATTATCGAAAGCTCCAGTAACTGGGTCTAAGATATTTTCAGTTAGATTGTTTGTGATATTAGAAATCGGCTCGGTGATTGCCCCTGTGATACTTTCAGTGACATTGTTTATGGCTCCAGTAACTGGACTTAAAACTCCATCAATTACTCCATCAATCGCCCCAGTAATAGGGGCTGTAATAGAGTCGGTGATGGTGCCCATAGCGGTAGTCAGGGTGTTGGTGAAGGTGCCCATAGTTTGGTTGATTACTCCAGTCAGCTGATTGGTGACTCCGTCAAAGACGCCTGTTAGGTCATCAAATACTCCGTTTAGTTGGCCTAGGGTGTCGTCTATCACCCCTTCAAGTGGACCTGTTAAACTATCTAGCACCTGGTCTAATTCACCTTCTAGGGCGCCTGTTAATTCATCCAAAGTCTCGTCTATTACCCCATCTAATTCATCTTCTATTGAAGATAATATTTCATCCATTGAGTCATCTAAAGCCAAGTTGGCTTGATTGATGATTTCATCCATGTTTTCTAGAAGGTCGGCGACGGCTCTTTCAGAATATTCATCCATCATGGCTTCTGTTATATCGGCCGTCATCTCTGGGGTAACGCTAGTGGCGTTGCTATAATCATTTTCCTCGTCGTCACCACTTTCTAAACCAAATAGGTCGCCTATATTTTCTATAATATCAGCTAAGCCCTCACCTAAACCTTCTAGAATTCCAGGAATAAGAGGTATTAATGATGCTGGGTCAAATCCCCCATTTACACCGGCTATTTGATCGATTAAAAGATCAAGAATTAGAGGTTGCAATTGCTGTTGCATGACATTAGGCATTTGTTCAGAAATTTGCCCAGGTAAATTGTTTTCAAAAACAGATGTCACAGCTTCTGGTAAACCTTTTCTGATCGAGTTTTCTATAGCTATAGGAAAACTTTCTTTTATACTGTCTTTAAATGCATCAGCAAAATTATTTTGGACTGAGCTTAATAATTCTGTTTTAAAGATTTGACTTCTCTCTTCCCCGCTTAATGGCCTGCCAGCATCAGCCTCAGCTTCACTTAAAATACCTTCCATAGATACATTTAAATCTAATTGGACTTTTTCTTTGAGTTTGGTTGGAAAAATTTCTATTGTGGCATTACTTAATTCATCCGGAAGTTTAGCTTTGATTTGTTCCTGCATGGCATTCGGCAAGTTTTGAGACAGGGTGTTGTCTATGGCTTGGCCTAAACCTTCTTGGATAGCTCCATTCATAGGACCACGCAGAGAAGAACTGCCCTCAGCCATACATTTTTGCATGTCTTGTTGTTGGAGACCTTGGAGGTTTTGAGCTTGTTCCTGAGTGGCTTGGACATTTCTATCAGTGCGAGCAAAAGGGTCATCTAAAGGAGTGGAACTAATGATCCCACTTTGAGGGAGGTCCGAACGGACGCCATTATGGTAGGTTTCTACTTCTCCACTTTGAAAACCTTGAGCTCCTATTTTATTTAAGTCAAAAATAAAAACACTACCAATGATAGCTGTAAAAATAACAAGAGCAGAGATTTTTATTTTTTTAGAAGAAGGGATCATTTTTATATATTATAAAAAAGTTTTAACTGTTCATTTTCTGCAAATATTATACCCCGGTTTTCTAAATACACGTTAATATTATCTGTCGCCCTAAAAAAACTAGAAGCAACTATCGGATACTGACTGGCGCTTTCTAGTGCTAGTTCGGGATTTTGTTTCAAATTTTTCATTTGAGTTAATAATCTAATTTGATCTAGTAAATTATTAACTAGACGCAGGTGTACTAGTTGGGCGGTTTTAGGTACGGCGATAGTGGTTAATTGCCTAACAGCGGTTTGATGCATATTGATACTACTGTCTATAGCTTTAAGTTTGTTAAAATCATTAGTTTTTAAAGCTTCTAATACTAAATTAGCCTCATTGGGACGAGGTTTTGTATAAGGAGTTAGAATATTTTTAATATTTAAAGCATAAGGCTTTATATCCTCAATAGTTGATTCCTGGTCAATTTTTAGTTGGTTTACATTATACCGGGTGGAAGTCGAGGTGGTATTTAATGAATCATAATAGGTATTAGCCACTAATAATTCTAGATTAGCGTTGTCTTTTATTATTTTTTCATAAGCTTGTAATTGGGTTTCCATTTGTTTTTGTTTTTTTATCTCATTTATTTTACCCAGATACCAAAAACCAAATACTGTTAAAAACAGTACAACAAAAATAATTAAAAACACCCTTCCCTTCTTCATAATATAGACAAATTATATCTTTTTTTGGCCCAATTGTTTAATTTTTTAGAGAGTTTATGGTGGATAAGAATGTTAATTTTTGTCACATTAATATGTGTTATACTTTTTATATGAATGTTTATAAAAATACTCTATTTTTTTTGACAATTTTAGGTTTTTTCTTGGCGCCTTACTATGTTTATGCCGATTTTTACCGATCTTTATCTCTTGGAGATGAAGGAGAAGATGTTTTGGTTTTACAAAAAGTCTTAAATAGAGATCCAGAAACTAAAATAGCGAGCATTGGTATAGGATCTTCAGGTAATGAAAGTCGTTATTTTGGCGAACTAACAAAACAAGCCGTGATTCGTTTTCAAAATAAATATAAAAATGAAATTTTAACACCAAATGGACTAGTGGTGGGTACTGGCTATGTGGGGCCGTCTACTTTATCTAAGTTGAGTCAATTAATGATTGCAGGTAGTTCTAATATTGTGGGAGAAGTTAATCCTAATCCAGTTAGCACTTTAAATATTCCACCTCCTCCACCTCTACTTAAAATAGATGACGACGATAATAAAAAAAGTTCTAATAGTACTACCTCAACTGATAGCAAAACCGCTCAACAACTAGCTGGGTCGAGTGAGCCTAAAATGTCAAATTTAACTAAAATAAGCTCCATTTCACCCTCCTCTGGGGGCACCAGAACCAGAATAACCATTAAAGGTATTGGTTTTTCTAAAGAAAGTAATGATGTTTTTGCTGGTATGAGTTTTATTAAGGGTGTAAAATCTGCAGACGGGACTACTTTGGTGGTTGATGTTCAAAATCCTTTTGAGGACAATGATTATGCTAGTAGTGTTTCGGGTAAGGATTTAGCGGTGCCTATTGGTATTTATGTTAAAAATAGTTCTGGCGTTAGTAATGCCAAAGTTTTTACTTTAGAATTTTAGAAATGTGTAAAATATTTTCACTTATTAAATTGAAGATTTTAGCGGGATTAGCTATTGGAATTTTATTAGTGGCTGTAAATCCTATACCAGTTGAAGCGGGGCCGGGCCTACCTTTTGGTGGTCAGGTTTTATATATTATACCCTGTGCTTGTAGTGGTAATGTGCTTATAGTCAATAGGCCGATTGGACCAAATTCTGTACCAAACTTAATTTTTGGCCCCACTAGTATCCCCTATGCTTTTTATAGCCACTTCATTCCAGGGTCTTTTATTTTAGGTACTTATACTCATGTGGAACCTTGTGTGGTGTGGGTGGGAGTTTGTGCTCCCTATCCTCAGTTCCCGGTTGGATTTAAAATTTTTATGGTCGGTTCGTCTTTGCCTGGAGTTTAGATTATAAAATATTTTGACTAATATTTTTCCAATCTTCCAAACTTAAATCCTCAGCTCTAGCTAGAGGATTTATTTTTTTAGTAGTTAAAACTTGTTCTGATATTTCTAAGTTAGATTTTAATAGTTTTCTTTTGCTGCCAAAACCTTTTTTTATTAAATTAAAAAATTGGTTTTCATTTATATTATTTTTTACAAAAAAATTTTTACTAATATTATCGATTAATAAAATAGCAGAATCTACTTTGGGGGCGGGAGTAAAAGAACCTTTTTTAACGGTTGATATGTATTTAGGTTTGCCATAAACTTTGATACTTAAAGATAAAATACTTTCCTTAATTGGTTTTTTAGATGAGGCTAACAGATTCCCGGTGATGCGCTCGGCCACTTCTTTTTGTATTAGGACAACCATTAAAATTGGTTGCAAATTTTCTTGGAGAAATTTTTTGAAAATTTGACCAGTGATATAGTAAGGAATATTGGCTATTAATTTATACTCTTGATTGCCAACTATATTTTTTATATCAGTTTCTAAAATATCAGCTTCAATAATTTTTAATTTTTGCTCTGCAATTTCTGTAGCAAATTTTTCTTCTAATAAAGAAATCAGACGATTGTCTTTTTCAATAGCGATAATATTGGCCCCGGCGTCTATTAGTTTTTTAGTCAAAGCGCCTTTGCCGGGACCAATTTCCAATACTAAATCTCCTGGGTTGATCTGACCAGCGGTGATTATTTTATTGAGGGCTTGTTCAGAATTTAACCAATTTTGGCCCAATGATTTTTTAGCATTGATTGTCATTTGTTTATCCTACCTGATTAGAAATGTTCTGCAAGAATTAAAAATCTAGCAAATATTTATAACCAGTGTCATCACTTTTTTCGTCTGTTTTTAGGAGTTCGGTTGGTATGTCATTTAAAAATTCAGAAGGCATGTTTATTTGTTCTTTGCCAAAAATAGTTCTGATTTGAGCATAAGACATGAATAGTTGTTTTTTGGCTCGAGTGATAGCTACATAAAATAACCGACGTTCTTCTTCATCATCTTTAGATTCATCACTGAAGTTGCCTGCATTGTGTGGAAATAAACCTTGTTCTAGTCCGGTGATAAAAACAGTATCAAATTCTAAACCTTTAGAAGCATGGACTGTCATTAACTTCACGCCACCACTTTTCTCTTTTAAATTATCTTGATCAGCGACCAGTGAAGCTTCCTCGATTAAAGTTAGTATCCCCTCTTCGCCAGTTAGGTGGTCATATTTTTGAGATAAAGTCACTAATTCGGACAAGTTTTCGAGACGCTCTAAACCTTCTTCTTTTTGTTGTTTTAAATCAGAGGTTAAGCCAGAAATATCTAAAGTTGATTTTATTATTTCAGAAGTTTTACTAGTCTTAATTATATTTTTTATGGTCTCTATTTTTTTGTAAAAATCATTAACCTTTTTAGTCGTGCCCGCGTTTAAAGTATCTTTTTGACCAGCGGCGATTTTAGCTATTGTGGCTTTACCAATTCCTCTTTTTGGAGTATTAATGATGCGCGTTAAACTTTCAAAATCTTTATCATTTAAGGCAAATTTGATATATGACAATAAATCTTTAATTTCTTTACGTTCAAAGAATTTTACGCCCAATACTTGGTAAGGAACATTGTTTCGGAGGAAAGATTCTTCTAGGGCTCGGGATTGGAAATTGGCTCTGTATAACACCGCCATCGACTCTGGTGAAACACCTTGCTGTAATAAGGTTATAATTTCGGAAGCTATGAAACGAGCTTCATCACCAGCATCCAAAGCGTTGTAGAGAGTGATCTTTTCTCCAAGTCCATTGTCTGTGAACAGGTTTTTTTCTTTACGATTAATATTTTTCTCGATCACTTTATTAGCTGC
The DNA here is from genome assembly GCA_030917625.1 of Patescibacteria group bacterium. Lineage (GTDB taxonomy): Bacteria > Patescibacteriota > Minisyncoccia > Phycocordibacterales > XYD1-FULL-46-19 > JAUPUJ01. The sequence continues at coordinate 11,235 of JAUPUJ010000002.1, read as the reverse complement.
CAAAAGTATGGTTTCGGTCGAACGATAGTTTTGCTCTAAAATAACTGTTTTGGTATTTGTGAAATCTTCTTCAAAAGTAAAAATATTAGTAAAATCGGCTCCACGCCAACTATATATAGACTGATCAATGTCGCCCACGACACATATGTTTTGACTATCTGAAGATAATAATTTAATCATCGAATATTGTACCGGGTTAGTATCTTGGTATTCGTCGACATGAATATGAGACCAGCGTTTTTGGTAAGATTCTCTAACTAATTCATTATTTCTTAAAATTTTAACAGTCTCTAAAAGTAGGTCGTCAAAATCAAAAGCATTACTATCAACTAATATTTTTTCATAATGCTTCCACACACCAGCGACAGTTTCTTCAAAAAAACCATTAGCATTTGCTATAAAGCTAGAGACTGTGGAACCCTTACCTTTTTCACGAGAGATGCGACCTAAAATTTTTCTCGGTTCAAATTGGTCTTTACTAACCCCGGCTTCTTTCATGGCTCGCTTTATTTTAGATAAAGCATCTTCATGGTCTAAAATAGAAAAGAAACGAGTTCGCCCTACTTGGCTACTATGGGATCTTAAAATATGAACTCCTAAGGCATGAAATGTACTCATAAAGGGCCGGCGATTTTCGCCAGTGCGAGGACTAATTTCTGATGCCTCATATTCTAGAAGCTTGCTCAACCTCTCGTTCATTTCTTTGGCGGCTTTGTTGGTAAAGGTGACAGCAAGAATATTTTCAGGAGCTACCCCTTGTTTGATTAAATGAAGAATGCGGTAAATTAGAAGTTTAGTTTTACCGGTGCCGGCTCCAGCTATAACAAGTAATGGCCCGTTACAATTGAGTACGGCCTCTTTTTGTTTGTTATTAAGTGTGTCTAAGTAATTCACGAAAGTTACTATAGCATATTTAAATGGCAGATAAATATACTCTTTTTTAATTTTTTATACCTTAAGGTATAATAAAAGTCTATTAATCATCTTAATTTTTATGGAAGAAAGTTTAAAACAAAATCTGGATACCGAATTAATCGAAGTTGGTCAATTAATAGAAAGACGACGTAATATTTTAGAGCAAGAAAATAAAATATTTGACGAGAAGACTGCTATTAGTAACATTGTTGCCAGTCAACTAAAAGATGATTCAAATGCTATTGGTGATGATAATCAAATCAATAATCACAACTCTTATATTAATGATTTAGATCCAGAAAAAATGCAGTCAGTGCAGTCTAAAATTGATACTATTTTTGATAAAGGTTTGAAAAAAGGTATCAATGAAGCCAAAAGTGATTTGTCTGCTCTTGAGCTCGATGCTTTCCACGACATATTAGTTGGTCGTCTATATGATGAATTAAAAAAACGCGGGTTAATTTAGTTAACTTTTAATGTCTCTTTATCCTCTTTATTATTTGATAGCCATCGCTGTTCTGATTTTAATTTTGTGGTTGGTTTTTGCGACTAGAAAATACGTTCTAAAAAATCTTAATCTAGTAACATTATTGGTTTCATTACCTCAAAAAGACTCTACTGACGATCAGGCTTTCTTAAGGGATATAGCTCAGTCTGAGCAACTTTTTAGTTCCTTGTCAGCTATTCCTGAGCCGATTGCCTTAGAAATGGCCGTTCACTCTAGTGGCGAAGAGATTTATTTTTATTTAGCTATACCTAGGTCTCATGAAGAATTTGTCTCGAGACAGATTCAAGGGTTTTTCCCTAGTGCACATGTTAAAAAGGTATCAGACTACACTATTTTTTCTGGGAATCCTTTTCATACAGGAGCCTTTATAAAGACCGAACAAACAGATATATTGCCTATTAGAACTTATAAAGAATCTGAAACCGACTCTTTCTCATCTTTAGTGAGTACTTTTTCTCGCTTGCATGACGAGGGTGAGGGGGCGGCTTTACAGTTGATATTAAAACCCGCTAGTTCGAGTTTTATTAAAAAAACTAAAAGCGCTATTGCCGATTTAAAGCGGGGTGAAAAATGGAATCAGATTGCTTATAAAAATCAAACTATGGACACAGTTTCAGGTTTGGTGAATTCATTATCTTCTACTTCCAATAAAAAAGAAGAGTCGGTTAAAGAAATTGATGAAGATCGAGTGGTGGCTTTAGAAAAAAAGTTATCAAAACCTCTTTTTGAAACCAATATTAGATTAGTGACAGCGGCTGATTCATTGGTTCGGGCCGAAGATATTTTACTCAGTGCTTCTGGGGCTTTCGCTCAGTTTTCTTCGCCGCATCGTAATAGTTTTAAATCAATTACCCCAAAGAAAATAAAAAAAATAATTACCTCTTATATTTTTAGAGAGTTTAATCCTAAAGAAAGTTTATTTCTAAATACTGAAGAACTGGCGAGTATTTTTCATTTCCCGACTACTTCAACAAATATTCCCCGTATTAAATGGCAAAGAACTAAAGAAGCTCCCCCACCACAGAATTTACCAAAAGAAGGCACCCTGATCGGAGAAAGTGTTTTTCGTGGTGACACTAAGCCTATATTTTTAACCGACGATGATCGTCGTCGTCATTTTTATATTATTGGTCAAACTGGAACAGGTAAATCTTTTTTGATGCTCAATCAGATTGAGCAAGATATGAAAAATAATAAAGGCGTCTGTGTGATAGATCCCCACGGTGAATTAGTGGACGATGTTTTAGAGAGAGTTCCTGCTAATCGAATTGAAGATGTAATCGTGTTTAATCCTGGCGATGTCTCAAGACCTCTTGGTCTTAATATGATTGAGTACAATCTAGATAAGCCAGAAGAAAAAACTTTTATTGTTAATGAAATTCAATCTATTTTTAATCGGTTGTTTTCAGAAGAATCAATGGGGCCGATTTTTGAACAATATATGAGGAATGCTCTTTTATTGCTGATGGAAGATGCTCGTTTTGAACCAGCTACTTTAATGGAGGTGCCAAGAATTTTTACTGATAGTAATTTTCGAGATAAAAAATTAGCCCGTATTTCCAATCCGGCGGTGATAGATTTTTGGCAAAAAGAAGCCACTAAGACAACCGGTGAACAAGGTTTAGCTAACATTGCTCCTTATATTACTTCTAAGTTTGGTAATTTTATTGCCAATGATTATATGAGGCCAATTATTGGTCAAACAACATCTTCTTTTGATTTTAGAGATGTTATGGATAATAGTAAAATTTTATTGGTCAATTTGGCCAAAGGTAAAATTGGTGATATTAACTCAAGTCTTTTGGGAATGATTATCACTGGGCGCCTACTCTTAGCAGCTCTATCTCGAGTTGATTTAAGACCAGAAGAGCGTCGAGATTTCTATCTTTATATTGATGAGTTCCAAAATTTTACCACCGATTCTATCTCCATTATTTTATCTGAAGCTCGTAAATATCGATTAAATTTAATTTTAGCTCATCAATATATGGCTCAATTAACAGATCCTATTAGAGAATCTGTCTTCGGTAATGTGGGATCGATGGTAGCTTTCCGGGTTGGCACTACAGATACTGATGTTTTGCTTAAGCAGTTTAGTCCTGTTTTTGATGCTAATGATTTAATCAATATAGAAAATAAACACGCTCACGCTAAATTATTATTAGGTGGAGAACCGTCTAAGCCTTTTTCCTTTAAAACTGTCTCAATGAGAGGTGGAGCCCATGATCTAAAGACGGAATTAAAAGAATTATCGCGTCTATCTTACGGGCGAGACATTGCGGTGGTAGAACAAGATATTTTAAAACGATTAAGACATTAAAAAACTAAGTTTTTGATTAATTTTAACTTTGTCCACAGCTTAAAATGGTAGTATTGCATTCGTTTTTAGCTCGTGTAGAATTATTTGTAAGGTTTCTTGCCCAGATTTGAATTGGTCAAATAATGGCTCGGTTGGGGCATTTATCATTAAAATTAGGCTTATTTTAGGCAATTTACAAGAATCTGAACCTTTTAATTGGTTTCGGAGGTCTATATTTACAAGAAATAAGGTGGAAAAAACTATCCTCCTGTTTTTTTGTATATTGATAGTATTTACTCTATTTAAGACGGCTCATGCTGGTTTTTCTTACTTTAACCCTAACGAAGACTATAAACCGGTCTCTAATTCTCAAAATCTAGCTCTATTAGAGAAAAAACCTGATTTATCTGAAGGGTATTCTTCTAGTGGATCTATTATAGAAAATAGTGTTTTGGTGTCTGACTTAAGTTTGTCTGGAATTGGTGGGGCGGAAATTGTGACACCATCAAATGATCAGATTAGTATGTATGTAGTTCGTGATGGAGATACTTTGTCGGAAATCGCGGAAATGTTTGGAGTGACCGTTAATACTATTAAATGGGCTAATGACATTACAAGCACTCCAAAAACAGGAGATATTTTAGTTATCTTACCTGTGTCGGGGGTTAGACATAAGGTGGAAAAGGGAGATACTTTGGAAACTATAGCTAAAAAATATAGCGGTAACCCAAGTGATGTTGCTAAATTTAATGGCCTAAGTCCTGATGCTGAAATTGCTATCGGTGATGAAATTATTGTACCTAATGGTGAAATTCAACCTAAAAAATCTCCAAACAAACCACCTGCTAAAAATTCTGGAGCCCGTATTGCTACGGTGCCGTCAAAAAACTTGCCAGCTTATTCTGGTTACTATATTAGACCAATAGTTGGTGGTACTAGAACCCAAGGTATTCACGGTAATAATGCTGTTGACTTGGCCCATAAGCCAGGCACCCCGATGTATGCTTCGGCTGCCGGCCAAGTATTGGTAGCCAAGACTAGTGGCTGGAACGGAGGTTATGGTAATTACATTGTTATTTCTCATGATAATGGTAGTCAAACTCTTTACGCCCATTTAAATAGTGTAACGGTGGCGGTGGGACAGAGTGTTGGTCGGGGGGAAGTAATTGGGGCTCTGGGTTCAAGTGGTAATTCTACAGGACCGCATGTTCACTTTGAAATTAGAGGAGCCAAAAATCCATTTTAAGATCTAGATAATATTCCAAAAGTCGAACAAAAACACTCCCCAATAAAGAGGAGTGTTTTTGTTTAAGTAACAGACTTTTTTGTGGTAAAGTATTTATATCTTAAATAAATTTTTAAATATGTTTTCATTTTTTAATAGTTCAAAAAATAAAAAAAGACTTCCTAGAGTAAATGTTCCTGAAAAAGATTTACCTGTATCCCCTATGACTATGGAGGATATGGATCAAGAAATTAAAAGAAGAATTAATAATATCCAAAAAGAATTTACTGATGGCTTTAATTTAATTAAAAGATATCCTAAATCCATAACTTTTTTTGGTTCAGCTAGATTAGATGAAGATAATCATTATTATCAGAAGTCTATGAATTTAGCAGGCCTGTTGTCTAAAGAAGGTTACGCTGTTATCTCAGGAGGTGGTCCTGGTATTATGGAAGCTGCTAATCGCGGGGCTTATGAGGCGGGCGGTCCTTCGCTTGGTTTAAATATTAAATTACCTTTCGAGCAAGTTTTGAATCCTTATGTAACTGATTTTGTAAATTTCCATTATTTTTTTGCTAGAAAAGTTTGTATGACTTTTTCTTCTGAGGCCTATGTTTATTTCCCTGGAGGTTTTGGTACATTAGATGAATTTTTTGAAGTTTTAACTTTAATTCAAACTAAAAAAATAAAAAGACGACCAATTATTTTGGTGGGTGTAGATTTTTGGAAGCCATTTCTAGTATGGATTGATGATTCGCTTAGGACAGAATTTAAAACAGTAGATCGTTTCGATACTTCTTTATATGAACTGTTAGATGATGAACAAACTATTGTTGATTTAATTAAACAAGTTCCTCTGCAAATAGACTAAATTATAAATTTAGATTAGGTCTGTATTGAATTGCTTCGAGTATATGTTTGGTGGCTATATTATCTTGATCGTCTAGATCGGCAATGGTCCGGGCAAGCTTTATAACTCTATGGTAAGATCTCGCCGATAAGCCGAGTCTTTTAGCGGCCTCGTTGAGTATTTTAATTGAATCATTATCGAGGGTAATATATTTTTCTAGTAATCTGGAATTCATTTCTGAATTTGTTTTAATTTTTTCATGGCTGAAACGATTAGCTTGAATATTTCTAGCTTTCTCAACCATCTTCTTAATATCTGAGGAAGATTCTTCTTTGTTTTTTTCTAGTAGTGTTTCATGTTTGATTTCTGGTACATTAACCCAAACGTCTATTCGGTCTATTATTGGCCCAGATATTTTTCGACGGTAGCGATTTTGTTCAGCTGGACCACAGACGCATTCTTTGTGGGTAGAATTTTTATATCCACAAGGGCAAGGGTTCATAGCAGTAATTAAAATAAAATGAGCTGGGAAAGTGCTAGTGTTTTTAGATCTGGAAACAACGATCGAATGTTCCTCTAATGGTTGTCGCAATGACTCAATAACTCTTTTATCAAATTCAGGGAATTCATCTAAAAATAAGACACCTTTGTGAGCCAGGGTAATTTCTCCTGGTTTAGGGAAACTCCCACCGCCTATGAGTGAAACATAACTACTAGTGTGATGTGGTGATCTAAATGGAGGCTCTGTAATAAGACCCTTAGTAGTAAGACCAACCGCTGAATGAATACCGCTGGTTTCTAAAATTTCATCAAAAGACAGTGGAGGCAATATGCCACTAAAAGCTTTGGCTAACATAGATTTGCCAGTGCCCGGTGTGCCGACCATGGCTACATTATGGCCACCAGCAGCAGCGATGATTAAAGCTCGCTTAGCTTCTCTTTGACTGCGGACATCTGAAAAATCAATCTCGGGTATTTTGGTTTTAGAACTTAGTTTTGCGGGCGGACTTAATTTAAGTGAAACTTGGAGAGTTGTTGCTTTTTCTTCATATGAAACAGGATTTCTAGGAGATAAATGTAAGATTAAGTCTTTTAAATTTTTGACCCCGTAAACCCTAACTCCTCTAATTAGTGAAGCTTCTTTCGCATTAGCTTCTGGGACATATATTTCTGTAAAACCTAAATCACCGATTAATTTTGTAATGAGAAGAGTACCTTTAATGGGCTGGACTTGGCCATCTAAAGATAGTTCGCCTAAAAATATTTTTTTCTCACTATCAAATTTAATATCTTTATTGGCTTGTAAATATGACAAAGCTAAGGCGATGTCGAAATGACTACCAGATTTTTGTAAACCAGCTGGGGCTAAGGCGATAATAATTTTTTTGTTGCCTTTGGCTGGAGCTTTAAAACCAGAATTTTTTATAGCCGCATTTATTCTATCCCGAGCTTCTTCGACAGCTTTATCGGCCAGTCCAATAATAGAGAATGAGTGTAAGCCTTTAGAAATATCTGTTTCTATACAAACAAGCTCAGGAGTGAGACCCCTGAGTTGTGCGGTGTAGATTTTTGAAAACATAAAATCTTTTTATTAGTCTTCATTGATGTGTGACTTACAAGTAGTAGCAGCTGGGTTGGCTTCAAGTCTTTCAATTTCTATATCCTCCCCGCTTATCTTGCACTTACCGTAAGTTCCTTTTTCTATGCGTTCTAAGGCCTCAATTATATCTCTCAATCTTACTTCTAAAGTTTCTGTGGTTGCTTCACGTTCTGAAAAATTTTCCAATTTATCAGCAATATCATCCCTTGTCTCCATAAACATTTCTGGTTCAGCTGATACAGCCTCAAAATCATCGTGACCAGGATGGATTTTATCTGTTGAAATTTGAGCCAAATCTTGTCGCAATTGAGCCTCTTCAGTTTCTAGTTTTTGTTTAAAGTATTGTGTATCTAACATAAATATTATTATATCACCTCCCTTTAAAGCTTCAACTAGTTATTGTTTGATTGACGGTAAGAATTTATTATGGCGTTAAATGACTCGATATTTGTAGTGATAACTAAAAATTTAGGGTTGATAAATGAGTACATAATAACCAGCTCTCCTTCGTTAGTGTAAATACCTCTGGTGTCTATATTATTTATTGTTTTGTCTATAAAATCTGTATTTTTTATATTGCTTATTTGATCTGGAGTGAGAAAATCTTTATACAATAAACTTAAAATATCTGACTCACTGTCTAATAGTTTGGCGTATGTGTGCTCAAAACTTCTAGTGGTCAGGATAATAGATATACTAGCTGGTGTATTTATGTCAGCAAAACTCGCTACCATATATTCTGGTTGTAGAAAATGAATAAAGTCGGCCGGTAAGCTTATATTGGTCACACTTAGGAAATCTATTGTTTCTAGACGTTTAGTATTTTTATTACCCTCGGCATCTGTTTGCAGGCTTTCAAAATAAATTTGTTGAAGTGATGGCCCGGTCACACTTGGTCTGAGTTGGCTCTTAATTAGAGATATAATATTGGCTGGAGTTTTATTGTCGACATTGATTTTAACATTTGTATTAACTGGTATAAGTGAAGCAATATTCTCTGTTGGTACTCCGGTTTGAATAGTAATTGTTTTTTTATTAACGGTGTACAAAATAAAAACAGAACTAATAACTAAAATAAAAATGAAAATAATTACCAATATTTTTAACCAAGACGATTGATTGGGTACATTGATTTCATTTATGGTTTCGGGGCGAATGGTGGCACTAATATTTTTAGACTCTGTCAGAATGGGGCTTTGGTCAGTTTTTAATGTTCGCAGGGGAGAAATACTAGGTTCATTATTTTTTATATTTTCTATTATAGACGAAGCTTTTTTTAATTCGTCTTGGTATTTATTTTCTTCCTCGATATTTTTTTTAGATAATTGTTCTTTGGATTGGGTTTCTTCTAGAGATTTTTGTTTCTCTAATAATTCCCTTTTGTGTCTTATTTCTATTATTTTTTGTTCGTGTAATCGAATGGCTTCTATTTCAGCTTCCCTTTTTTCTCTAGCCTCTTTATGCTCTTTGCTCTCCATAGCTTTTCGAGCCTCTACTTTTTTTTGCTCCAAATTATCCACCACCTCTTTCTTGTTGTCGTTTTTGCTTTCAGTATTAGATTCGACTCTGTCTTTATTAGACATAGCCATTTGGGCGCGGAGTCTATCTTTTTGTATATCATCGTTAGTCATAATGTATTTATATTGTACCTTAAAAGTGGGATCATTCTACATTTTATTGTGTATTAAAAAACCCAATTTTAATTGGGTTTTTTAAGTAATAATTTTTTATTTCAACCAGGGAAATTTTTTACGAGCCTCAGCTTTTTCTTGATCCGTTATCTCTTCACTGCTTTCTATGTCAGTTTTAAAAGTTCTAAGTTTTGACATATTTGCGCCAAGGTCTTTGGCGTTAACACTAGTGTCACTTTTTAGATTTAAAGATAAGGGATTAGAGATAACTTCTGATATATTTTTAGGTCGGTTGATATCAGTTTCTGGTTTTGGTGCTTGCGATAGATCGATAACATTAGGTGAAGGTTTTTCAGGGGTCGACACCACTTGAGATTCATAGTCTTTAGCTTTTTGGCGAGCAGACTCTAATATAGAATTTCTCTGGGTAGTTATATCATCTATTATTGATTGCGGTTTTTCGTCGAGGATAATTTCTTTTTTAGGTTCTATAACTGGAGTTTCTTCCAATTTTAGTTTTTCCATAGCCGCTTGCCTTTTTATTTCCAGCTCTGCTCTTTCTTTTTGATCGGCCTCTAATTCAGACATAAGAGGTTTTTTGTCTATCACCTCTTCGCTAGTGTTCTCTGATTGTAATTTTATTTCAGGGGAGATATTTGATGCGACCGTAGCTTGTGATTTAATTGGCTCTACTTCTTTTTCAATCTCGATGGGTTGAGTAATCTCAACTTTTTTTGCTTCCTGATTTAGCTCCGCTAGTCTCCTGACCCTTTCCTTCTCTATTTCTTGCTCGGATTCTTTATTGAGTTGAGATTCTTTTTGTAATTTAAGTTGTTGCTCTACAACATCCAATTCGTACTCTAGGTTGTCGATTTTCCTTCTAATAGATTCCTCGTCGTCTAATAGTTTTTGATACTCCAAAGTATTCTTCTCTAATTCTTTAGATGTGACCAAAATTTTGTCTTCGAGAGACCATTTCTGTTTTTCGGTTTCTCTTCTCTGGTCTTGAATGGCCCAGCGTTTTTTTTCTATGTTTTGCCGTTCGAGCACATCGGAGGTGGTGTGTTCTTGGCTCTCTAATCTTTCTTCTTCTAGTTCGATTTTTTCTTCCTCGTTTTTTATTGGATCTAATAGTTTTTTAAGTTCCGATTGTTTATTGTCTAGAACGACCCAATTTATTTCATATTTTTCCTTATCTTTGGCAATACTACTTAATTGGTCTTCTAATTTTTTTCTTTCCGTCTCTACTTTATCTTCTGTTTCCGAACGTTCTCGGCGCAAGGTTCTTTCTGGTCCTTCCATGGAAAGCCTGGCTCGCTCCAGTCGGCTAGCTAAATCTTCTCGTGGTATTTGATTGGTGGAGGTGTCACTGTCAGATAATGTTTGAATATTATCTGTTTGAGTTAAAGTTTGGTTGGTATCATTAGAATCATTAATCATAACTCTTATTATAAAGATAAAACGTTTGTGATTCTAGTCAAAAAATATTTTTAGTGTGAATTGTTTTTATTTTTGTTTAATTTAGTTGGTGTCCAGTATTGATTCTAGTGTTTGTAGAGATGAATAAAAATTATTATCTCTAATTTCCGGGTCTCGTAGGGTTAATTTCTTGTCAGTTAAAACTTTCTCTATAATTTTTTGTAGATTACTGTAACTCTGGCTAATTCTAAGTTGGTTAACTTTTTGAGCATAAGCTGAAAATAATCTACATTGTTCCATTAATTCTTCCAGTATTTGGAATTGAATCCAGTGTTCAGATAAAGCTTTTTTGTCGGCAGTAATCCAATCTGCAGCCATCTGGTTAATTGTATCGTAGTGAGTACTAATGACAGTGAGGGGGATCTGAGATAGTTCACCTCTAAAAGAAATTCTATCAGAAACAAAATATTTAATTCGGGCTAGTTCCCCTTTGTCTATTCTATCTTTTATGTATTGAAATTTATTATGAGCTGATGAAGCATATGTAACATCAATACCAAAAGCTACATGCGAAGCTCGGTTTTCCCCTTCGCTAAATTCTATGACTGAATCTACTTTATTTTTATAATCATCATAGCGGGATGTTTTAATAGTTGTAGCGTCGGGTCCAAACCAGTCACTTTGTTCCCCTTGTTCAAATATGATGGCTTCTAATACGGTAGCTGCAACTAGATGTTGTTTATCTATTTCTGTATTATTAGTTTCAAATACTTGTTCCATTTTTTGAA
>JAUPUJ010000025.1 GCA_030917625.1 Patescibacteria group bacterium | reverse complement strand
TGAGAAAAGCCCTTGCTTTCTCTTCTAATATTTACTTTTTTCATGTTGGTGGCGGTTTTAATAATCAAAAAGGTTTGGGTATTTCTAAGATTTACGAATACTCTCATATGTTTGGCTTAGGAGAAAAAACTAATATTGAATTAAATAATGAATCAGTGGGTGTAATTCCAAATCCAGAGTGGAAAGCAAAATACTATGAAGATGGTGATTGGCGTTTAGGTGACACTTTCCTGACTTCTATTGGCCAATATGGTTATCAAATTACACCTGTAGAGATGTTGCGCTCTATTGCGATGATCGCTAATGGTGGCACCCTATTGGAACCAACCCTTTTAGCTAATCCTCAAAAACCTAAAATAGCTCGTCGGATTAATATTGCTCAAGATGATTTTAAGGTGATTCAAGAAGGTATGCGCCAAGTGGTAACTGAAGGGACTGGTGGTAGTTTAAATACCCCCAATGTGCAAGTAGCATCCAAATCTGGTACCGCTGAAATTGATGCTACTAAAAGCCGGGTGAATGCGTGGATTGTAGGTTTCTTTCCTTACAATAAACCGCGATACTCTTTTGTGGTAGTTCTTGAAGGTGGTAAATATGGTGGCAGTACGGGAGGTGGAGTAGCGATGAGACGACTCTTAGATTGGATGGCTTACGAAACTCCAGAATATTTTGAATAAAATGGAAAAAAATATACCAAGAATAGGGGTGGGAGTTTTTGTATTTAAAAACGGGAAATTTTTAATGGGTAAAAGGCGGGGAGCTCATGGAACAGGGAGTTGGTCGGTGCCAGGAGGCCACTTAGAGTTTGGGGAGACAATTGAAGAGACTGCGCTGCGAGAATTGTTGGAAGAGACGGGTGTGGTTGGTAAAAATCCGAAAGTTAGAGCTTTTACAAATGATATTTTTGTAGATGAGTGTAAACATTATGTTACTTTATGGGTGACTTGTGATTGGGATTCTGGAGTACCACAGATAATAGAACCTGATAAATTTACCGATTTGGATTGGTGTGATTTTAATTCTCTGCCCACACCTCTTTTTCATCCGTGGGTGCAATTATTTAAATCTGACAATTTAAAAGTCATTAAACAAGACTTAGAAAAGTCTAAATAGGCCTTTTTGACGCTCTTCATTTTTTAAGATATACTGTGGCCACTAGAAAATCTAAGGTTTTTCTGGAAAAAATTCATTACTCTTAAAGATATAAAAAAATATGGATCAACAAACCGAATACTTAAGCCAAGAAAAATATGATCAATTAATGGCTGAATTAGAAAATCTTAAAAAAGTTGAACGTAAAAATGTTGCCGAACAATTAGAATATGCTAAATCCCTCGGCGATCTATCAGAAAATGCTGAGTATCATGAAGCCAGAGACAAACAAGCTGATATAGAAGATAGAATTAAAGAACTTCAAACTATTTTGCAGTCAGCTGTTATTATTGGTAAGCAAAAAAATAAAACCGGAGATGTAAATGTTGGTTCGGAGGTGACTGTTAAAAAAGTGGGTGGTAGTGAAGTGACTTATACTATTGTTGGTTCCGAAGAGGCTAATATGGCTGAAGGTAAAATTTCTTACCAATCACCACTTGGTAGTGCCCTCATGAATCAAAAAAAAGACACTAAAATTATGGTCTCTACTCCAAAAGGAGAAATAGAGTATGCTATAATTGAAGTTAAATAATTATCTAAGTAAATGGCTTCTTTAGAAGAAATTAGGCAAGAAAGATTAAAAAAACTCTCTCTTTTAAAAGAGGCTGGTATTGATCCGTATCCAGCTCAAGTGGCTGATAGTTTAGAAATAAATCAAATTTTAGCTGATTTTACTGCATTAGAAGAAGCTAGTAGCACCGTCTCTATAGCCGGTAGAATTATGGCTATGCGCGGGCAGGGTGGGTTAGTTTTTGCTGATGTTTATGATGGCACTAGTGCGATGCAGGTCGTTATTAAAGCCGACAATTTATCAGCAACTAGTTTCGAGCTTTTTCAAAACACTCTTGATGTTGGTGACTTTGTTCACGTTACAGGTGTAGCTTTTACTACTAAGCGCGGTGAAAAAAGTTTGGAAATAAGTAACTGGACTATTTTGTCTAAAAGTCTAAGGTCTCTGCCTGAAAAATGGCATGGCTTAAAAGATGAAGAAGAGCGTTTACGCAAAAGATATTTAGATATTTTAACCAATGAGGAAGTTAAAGATATTGTGATTAAACGATCTATTTTCTGGTCTAGTATTAGAAATTTTTTAAGTGATAGAGGATTTCTTGAAGTTGATACTCCGGTTTTGGAAAATCTAGCTGGGGGAGCAGAAGCTGAGCCTTTTGTGACTCATCATAATGCTCTTGATCTTGATGTTTTTTTGCGTATTTCTCCTGAGTTATGGCTCAAGCGCTTGATGGTGGCTGGTATGCCTAAAGTTTTTGAAATTGGCCGAATTTTTCGTAATGAAGGTATGGATGCCGAACACCTTCAAGATTATACTCAAGTTGAATGGTATTGGGCTTATAGTGATTACAATAAAGCTATGGACTTAGTAAAAGAGTTGTACCAAGAGGTGGCGCTAAAAACTTTTAGTACGACTAAATTTAATATTAAAGATTTTGCCATTGATTTAGCTGGTCCTTGGGAAACTTATGATTATGTGGCGACTATTTTAGAAAAAACTGGGGTGAATGTTTTGACTGCAGATTTAACTGAGATGATGGCTAAAATAGATAGTCTTGGTATTAAATATGATAAAAATGGTTTTAGTCGTAATCGAGCTGTAGATAATTTATGGAAATATTGTCGGCGGCAAATAGCGGGACCAGGATTTTTAATTAATGTGCCGGTGTTTATGGAACCTCTAGCGAAAAAGAAAGCTGATAACCCTGAAGTGGTGGAACGTTTTCAAGTATTATTAGCTGGTTCGGAAATGGGTAAAGGTTTTTCTGAGCTTAATGATCCAATTGATCAAGCTGAGCGTTTCGATGATCAAAGTAAATTAAGAGCAGCGGGGGATAAGGAGGCGCAAATGTATGATACAGATTTTGTGGAAGCCATGGAGTACGGCATGCCACCTTGCTCTGGTTTTGGAGTCAGTGAACGTCTTTTTAGTTTCTTGTCTAATAAGACGGTTAGAGAGACACAAATTTTCCCTTTAATGAGACCCAAGAATCAAGACTAAGTTTTAAATATAAAAATATAGCAAAAGAAAAACCCCGTCCGCAGCGGGGCTTTTGTGTTCAGTATCCAATCCTAGATCTTTCTTTTGCTGAAAGTCGCGAAAGGCGACTTGTCCTCGAGTTGCTGCAGCCGCCGTTGGTATTTTTCTTTCTCTCTACCATTTGGCGTTGACTGTATGAGGTTATGTAATTCGTATACTTCTAGATCGTCCTCTGTTTTACGAAACTCAAAACTTAGGCGATACATGATAATGTACACGATTCCCTTTACTATTTTCCTAAACATGATCTTCTGGCTCCTTTCTAGGGGGTTGGGGCTAATTAATCTTCTTTAATTATATACTATTATATAGTTTTTGTCAAATAACATTTTTTACTCCCAAAGAGTGATTTTATGTGGATAAGAATATTAGTCATGTGGGTTTTGGTGGTATATAATGTATGAGTAGTGGGAAGAAGTGGGCTGAATATTTTTTCATAAATATTGGCCCCACTCGCCGGGAAGCGAGTCCTAAGGTGAAGCTATTAGCTAAAATTTAAAACTCTATTCCATGCTGATCGGAGAATACAGACACACCATAGATAATAAAAATAGAGTAGCTTTACCTGCTAAATTTAGAAAAGAGATTGGGAAAAAGATAGTTATTACTAGAGGAATCGATAATTGTCTTTTGATCTATACATTAAATAAGTGGCAACAGGTAGCTGAAGACTTGTCAGCACCGACTGTTGGTGGAGCCGATGTTAGAAATTTTAACCGCTATCTCTTAGGAGGAGCCGTTGAAACAGATGTCGACTCAATCGGCAGAATACTATTGCCAGAATTTCTTCGAGATTATGCTGGGTTGAAGACTAAAGTGGTAATTGCCGGTCTTCATTCCCGAGTAGAAATTTGGGATGAAAATAAATGGAAAGAGGTGACTTCAAAGATCGAAAAAGAAGCGGAAAATTTGGCCGAAAAACTGAGTGAAATTGGAATGATTTAATTTATGAACACACCTCATACCTCTGTTCTTTTACAAGAGACTATAGAAGGATTGGATTTACAACCAGGTTTTGTGGTGGTGGATGCGACAGTGGGCGCTGGTGGTCATTCATTATTGATGTCAGAACAAATTGGGCCTACTGGGCTCGTGATTGGTTTTGATGCTGATAAAAATGCGCTACAACTAGCTAGTGAAAAACTAGCGACTGGCCCGGCTAAATTTATACCAATTGAGTCTAATTTTCGTCATCTAGCGACTAAATTAGAAGAAATAGGTATTGGGTCAGTTGATGCTGTTTTGTTTGATCTAGGGGTCAGTTCGATGCAATTAGATAGTGGTAAACGAGGTTTTTCTTTCCGTTTCAATGAGCCACTCCTCATGACCTTAAAAACAACACCTACTGCAGATGATCTCACTGCTCTTGATCTGGTGGCCACTTTAGAAGCGAAAGATTTGGCTATAATCTTAAAAAATTATGGCGAAGAACAATTTGCTGACAAAATCTCAAGTGCAATTGTGGAAGCTCGGCGGGTCGCTCCTATTGATACCACTTTTCGGTTAATAGAAGTTATCGAAAGCGCGGTTCCAAATTGGTATAAAAAGCGTCGCTTGCATCCAGCCACTAAAACCTTTCAAGCTCTCCGGATAGCCACCAACGATGAACTCGGGGCCCTTACGGAAGGTCTAGAGAGTGCTTGGCGCATGCTAAAAACAGGTGGGCGTCTGGCGGTTATCTCCTTTCATAGTCTCGAAGCTAAAATTGTTAAAAATTTTTATAAAGATAAAAAAACGTCTGGACTTGGTGAAATTATTTCTAAAAAAGTCATTAGACCAAGTCGAACTGAAATTGTTGAAAACAAAAGAAGTCGCAGTGCTAGTCTCCGTATTATTAAAAAATTAAGTGATAGATAGAAAAAAATGATGAGATCTCAAAAATTTTCCATTGTTGGATCAGAGAAAATAATTATCGCCGGTTTAATTGCTTTGTCAGTCGTATTGTCTATATTTTACGTTTACATGGTTAATAGTTCTATTTTTAATGTTATTGCTCGTAAAGAGGCTGAAGAAATGATCACTGTGACTGAAACCGAGATCTCTGGTTTGGTGTCTGAATATATGCGTCTATCTCAAGCAATCAATATTGATATGGCTTATGACATGTCTTTTATAGAAATTCCTGAAGGAGCCATAGTAGCGGTAGAAATGAATAATGTAGATACGGCTGTTTCTATTCGGCGTTAATTGACTATGAACCACAGTCAAGTAGTTAGAATTAGACTGATCGGTATTGTGGTTATTTTGGTGACTCTTATTTTAGGCGCCAAGCTTTTTTTCTTACAAATTTGGTCTAATGAATTTTATGCGGCTCAAGCTGATCGTCAATATTTAAAATCGGCTCATACTTTTTTTGATCGGGGGTCTATTTATTTTACTAATAAAGCTGGTAATAAAGTGCCGGCGGCGACTTTAAAGCAGGAATTTTTAATCACCATGAATCCTCAGTTGATTAAAAACCCATCTGATACTTTTAATTTAATTACCAAATATTTACCGGAATTATCAGAACCTAAATTTTTAGATTTGGCCGATGATAAAGAACGAGCCTATGCCGAAATTGCGACGGAGGTAGGTAAAACAGCGGCTGACGCTATAAAAGCTCTTGATCTGAAGGGGGTTTATATAGTTAAAGAAAAGAAACGTTTTTATCCGGCTGAGCATCTAGCGTCTCATGTTTTAGGTTTTATGGCTTTTCGGGGGGATGACTATACTGGTATTTATGGCTTGGAAAGAGAATTTAATAAGGTTTTAGCCCATAAAGAACAAGGATCATTTGCTAGTTTTTTTGCGGAGGTTTTTTTGGGTCTGGGGAGTGGGATTACGGGCGGTATAGTGGGCGAGGGTGATGTTATATTATCTTTAGAGCCAGTCGTTCAGCACACCGTCGAAACTATTTTAAAAGAAGCTGTCGATAAATGGGGGGCTGATGCTGGTGGGGTGATTGTAATGGACCCACATACTGGGCAAATTATATCGATGGCCGCTTTGCCTAATTTTCATCCCGGAGAACGCCAGAGTGATATTACGGCTTTACCTAATCCTCTAGTAGAAAATGTTTTTGAAATGGGTTCAATTGTTAAACCGCTGACGCTCGCGGCCGCTATTGATGCGGGACTCGTTAATAGTAATACAACTTTTTTTGATCCTGGTTTTATTGAATTAAATGGACGGAAAATAATGAATCATGATAAAAAGTCTCATGGTTTAGTGACAATGCAAGAAGTCATCAATCAATCTTTAAATACCGGCGCGGTTTTTATGATGCAAAAATTAGGCCAAGCTCGGTTTCGTGATTACTTTTTAAATCGTTATGGTTTGGGTGAAAAAACTAATATTGATCTACCAAGTGAAGTGCCAAATTTAGTTAAAAATTTAAGTAGTAATCGGGAGGTGGAATTTGCCACTGCCTCTTTTGGTCAAGGTATTGCCCTGTCGCCAATTTCTATAACGAGAGCATTTGCTGTGCTCGCCAGTGGTGGTAATTTAATCGAGCCTCATATTGTTTCGTCTATTGATTACAATATTGGAGTTGAGAAAAAAGTAGAACCAAAAATTATTAAACAAGGCGTTTTGAGTAAAAAAGCAATCGAAGAGACGACAGCGGTGATGGTGAAAGCGGTTGATGAATCACTACTTGGTGGCACTGTGAGTTTACCTTATTATAGTGTGGCTGCGAAAACTGGCACGGCCCAAATTTCAACCGGGCGTAGTGGTTATGATGAAAATAAATATCTGCACTCTTTTGCTGGGTACTATCCAGCTTATAATCCTCGCTTTGTGACTTTTATGTATCTAATTAATCCTAAAGGTGTCCAATATTCTTCCGATACGCTGTCTAAGTCTTTTATGGAAACTGCGGAGTTTTTACTCAACTATTACGAGGTATCTCCAGATCGAACGCCGGATAAATAAAAAAATATTTTTCTAATTTTCTAATTAGAGACCACCTGTCCACATCTTTATTGAACTTAATTTTTTAGCAAGTGATATAATAGCACCATATTATTCATTTTGAATAGGTAAGATTATTAGCTAAATATTTAGATGCCCGATAAAGATCAAGTATTAGACACAACTAAGGACAGCACTAACTATATCCAAGTAAATGATGAACGCCGAAGGTTGTTTATTAAAGTTTTAGCTGGTACTGGCTTTGCTTTTTTTGCTACCACTTTCTTTCCTAGAAAAGCGGAAGCTTTGGTTTTGGGCGGGACACCAACAAATTCTGTTGTCGGTGTTAAAAATGACGCTAATATTAGAATAAACCCAGCAACAGAAGAGACATTGTCGTCACTGATCACTGGGCAAGGTGTTACCAAATTGACCACTAGTCTCGCGTCTTCTGGCACCGTCCGCACTCCAGCATCGGGTAAAAAGATTCGTGTATACGCATCACGTTTTTCACTGACTGCCGACGCTACCTCGGTGTCATTTCGCTTCACGTCTGGTGGTACAGATTATGAAAAATATCTGGCCCCAAAAACCGGTGGACTGTACGGATCAAATAATCACCCCAATTATGTGGAGGGTGGTGTTGATGAGGTGTTATACTGCAATATCGAAGGGACAACAACAGTGCAGATTAATATCGATTATTTAGAAGTTTAGTTTTGTAAATTACTATGGCTATACGCGCTGTCGAACACATTTTTAACGGAGACACCACCCCCATCGCTTCTTACGATTCCACCAAAACTAATTTGGGGACTTTGATGATTCAGAAAAGTGGGCCCAACCCGGAGGACAATTTTGTGGGACCATTACCAGTAACAGTAGCTAGGCCACTGGAAGAATCAACTGGCGTTGCCATGATGTATCCCCATGCCATGACCTACAGCTCGACTATTGACTGGGTTTTCTTAATAGAAAATAGCGTGACCGCAGCTAAGCGTATCTTCCTCTACGAATACAATAAATCACTCGCGACGTATAATTGGAAAGGGTTCATCACTATGACAACCCCTACTGCCACCAACGTCGCCCGTGGTTTCCGAGCCCTCCGCTATCAACACACGACCGGCACCGTCGCTGTCGCTGCCCCTGTTTCAGTCTACGCAACTGGAACGGTAACGGTCACAATCGCTGGACTCGTAACTCACTCAGCCACGGGTTTTCTCGCAACTTACGTTGGTAAAATGATTGGTTTCGGTAGTACCAATGTTGCTCAAATAAATTGCTGGTATCCAATTATATCTTTTGCTACGACTGCTACGATGAACATTTTAGGTGCTTCGAGCGCTTATGCAGCTGGTACCGCGTTTGTGATTGCTGATTGTACTGTCACTGGAACCGGAACCCTGTTTCAAA
>JAUPUJ010000024.1 GCA_030917625.1 Patescibacteria group bacterium | reverse complement strand
TTAATTTTTGTGACGGAAAAACATAGTTTGTTTTCCCTGTTTGAATCACATACTGACCTATTGGCAATAAAAATCCATACCTACCATCAATATCAGTAATAGCCACATTTACTTCTTTACCCGTATTCAATTCTAAAACCCTCACATAAGCCGGATCAATTGGTCTTTTAGTGACTGAATCATAAACAGTACCCCAGGGTTTATTTTTACGCCGAATACCAAAAAATCCTAGTAGAGCTCCTATAATTCTAGTTAGAACCAAATATAAATCAGCGAGTGATTTAATTTGAGATGTGACTAAAATAGTTTGAGCGACAACAGCAATAGCACCCACGGCTATGGCTACAGCTTGCCCTGTCCGACCTAAATCTATTGGGGGTAAGTTATTTAGAGAGGCCACTATTAATCGGCCTTCTAATTTCTGTAAAGTTTGATCTTGAAAATTAAAAATATAAGCTCGCACTTTGAACATCCCCGATTTCTGAAAAGGAGACAAAGTCGCTGTATAAAAAGTACCTTCTGGATTAATCCTTAAAATAAAAGATATATTTTTGATATTATCTTCATCCCAAATAGTGATACCGATAGTTTTTAGCTCCCGCGGAGCCTTGTTTGCTGGAAAAGAAATAGTTAGATTTTTCTCACCATCAACAGATATTACACCCCCCTCTAATAAATACTGAGTTCTTTCGCCGGCCTGAATAAACATGAAATCACCTAGTGATACTGGATCAGAATCACCACCAGGTGCAGGTGGAAATTGTTCAAAAGGACCTTCGTCATCATCACAATCTTCCGTCGCAGGATTACAATCATCAGGTGGCGGTACATCCTCCTCACAATCTTCTAGCGCTGGATTACAGTCAATTGGTGGTTCTTCATCGCAAGCCTCTGTAGCTGGGTCGCAATCATCAGGTGGAGGGTCGCCACCACCATCACAATCTTCGGTTAGCGGATCACAATCATCAGGTGGCGGTACATCCTCCTCACAATCTTCGGTTAGCGGATCACAATCAGGAATATCAGCGGAATCTAAAACTCCCGAAGAATACGCCGGGGTGACCGACCTAACAAAAGCGGTATAAATATACCACTCCCCAGCTTCAACATCATAATCAAACGCCGCTTCGCCAGGACCATCATATATTAAAACACCGTCTGACGGGTCATCTGGTAAGAATCCTTGAGTTCTAACAATCCTAACAGCTTCAAATAAGGGAAAGTCTGGGTTCTCCCAAGTTAATTCAATTCTTTCCGGTCCAGAAGCCCAACTAGCAATAAAATTCGAAACATTGGGCACATTATAAATACATGAGCCATCATCTTCATCAGCATCAGGATCATAATTAGAAGCATTAACATCGGTACAACCATAATCAGGGCCTCCACCACCTCCGCCACCATCAGCAGTAACTGATAATGTGACCCCCACAGCGTCAGTATCAGTTTGCGCAAAAGCAAAACCACCTCCAACTAATAGAAAAACAATAATAACACTTAAAAAATTAGATATTTTGTTCTTAAACATTACAAAGTAATAGCCGTAACTGTTAATGTAGAACTATAACTCCCATCAGTTTGAGTCACACCGCTACCTATTTCTGCTTTAACTCTAACTAAAGTATCAGCACCACCTGGATTATTAGCAGCCGCCCCCTCAGCGATAGTAATATCGGTGGTATCAAAAGCATCCCAACAACTTGAAGTAGTATTACCTGACCCTGTATTACAAGCAGATCCATCGTCGAGAAACCTAGCTACTACATCATCACCTTCTGGAGTAAAGCCAAACTCACTAGCCGTAGTGTCAACGGCCCAAGTATAATCAGGTACTATGCCATCCGGGGTATAGTCAGCAAAACTACTAGATGAAGATTGGAGTGCTGGGTCGGTGCTAGCCTCAATAGATAATCGATAGCCATTAGCGTTGTTGGTGACAACATTCCAAGTAGCAGACCCCTCGCTCGAACCCCCAGCAGCTTGACCTATACTAGATAGAGCAATATCGCTGGGGGCTGATAAAGTAATATAAGTCCCCCTGTCTTCCATAGCCCTATAACCAGCATGTAAATTAAAAGTAGTACCAGTAGATTCACCAGTTGCTACTTCCCCTATAGTGTCACTCATTCTATACAAAGTTGAGGATGAATTTTCAGTTCCAGAGAAATTAATACTATCTTTTTCTAAGGTAAAACTAGAACTACTAGCCACATAAGCACTAACAATAGGAGTACTGATAATTAATACCAGAGCTACAATATTTAATATAAAAATTTTTATTTTAATATTCATAATTTTTATTTAATTTCTTAGAGTACAAACGCCAACCGATATAAATTATAGCCAAAATTAATACCAGCAACAAAATTATAAATTTCACAGAGAGAACAAATAAATAATGTTGTTCTGTATCTATAATATTATCATAACCCCTATTTAATAAAACTTTAAAAGTATAGACTCCTCCAAATAAAGACACTGTGGGCACTTCTCTAATCCTAGAAGACTCAGGCAACACAAACCACGGTTCTATCGCTACTTGTTTTTTCTGTCTACTAAATACATTTTGTATTTCAATATAACCATAAGGGTTTAAATAAGTATTACCACTGTTTTCATATGACAAAAAAACTGTCGGTTCTTTGTCTCCAAATAAAAATGGTCCGCCCAATAACCCCGCGTTCACCAACTGGCCAGAAAAATTTTCCTCTCCTTCAACCCTAACAAAGAAAAGCACTCCCACCCGAGCAATAGTCTTAGCCGCTGCGGCTGTAGCATCTAGATCAATACTAGAAATTAAAAGGACCGCATGTTTACTGCCTGGATTCATATTAGCAGGCAAATTAACAGCGACATTTAGATCAATTTCTTGTCCTGGTTGTAAAACGAAATTCTTTTGATTTGTATATAAATATCTATACAAACTCATAGGATTATTGGGCTCATTACCAATCACCACATCATCCCCATTTGAACCATCTGTAAAATCTTCAACACTAACAATAAAACGCTTCGGCACACTGAAATTGTTAACTACTTTAACTTTTCTAGTCTCGCTTTCACCAGGACGCAAACTTAATTCTATTTTAGTGGGCGTGACGCCAAAAAAATTTTGCGCCTCAGCAAAATTGGGCGTTAATAAAAACAAAAATACTATCCCTAAATATAGAAAAATATGACAGCTAAGTAATTTCATTTTAATTTAATGGGGCCAACAAAAAAACATATTCTCCTCCTCGGTCATTACGAAAACGTGGAGTAATGAGTCCAGTTTGAGTAGCTTCATCAAAAGTTACATCTACTGGATCAGAGAACATTCTCCTCACCCTATCCTCTATGGAAGCAAGGTCTGTAGTTGATGCTGTTGGAGGTAAGACAATAATACCTTTATTCTCACCCTCTGGTTCTTGTGTAATATAAGGCTCTTCGCTACTACCATCACTATCACTACCGCCTTCATTACCGCCCTGACCTAATTCTTTTAACAATTCCAATCTGATCTGTTCCCGCAGAGCCGACTCATCTAAAGCTGAATAGCTAGGAACACCATAAATAAAATCTTTCCACTTATCTAAAATATCTGAAATATATTCCAAAGCCCAAGTTTTAAAAGCCTTCCACCAAGCATAGGTATAATCAATATAATATTCCGCCACACCCATCACATCTAGAAAAACAGTTTGCGATACTTGGGATGTTTGTTTGACATTATTTTCAGCCGAAAGTAATAATAAAGAATCTAATTTATGAACCCCTGAGGCTACTAAGTCACTAGAATCACGAATCAAATCTACTCCATAAGAACCAACAGCACCCAATGTACTCAAACTAGAAATATTGGCTAGTTCGGATGTCTCATACCCATTTAGAGCCACCTTTTCATAAGCACCCTCAACGCCAGCTAAAGCAATAATAGCTACCAAGACACCCCCCACAGGAACTAAGACTCGACTTGACGGTAAAGCTAGTTTCTTTTCATGATTAATACTCTTCTTACTTTCACCCACATAATAAGCACCTAGAGACTTAGCATCTTTTTTAGGAGACAACATAAATGTTGTGGAATTATTCTTGAGGTCATTACTAGATGTTGTCATTCTGGTGGTTAGAGGAATAATTAATAAAATCTATATCCTAATTATAACCGATTTAGGAGGCACTTTATACATAAAATTCATCAAAATAAGGACTATTTCAGTGGATAACTCATCCATGTTAAAGTATAAAAGTGACCCCCTTTTAAATATGTACGCCTTAACCGTTATTCCAATAGAACAATCAATATTTAAGGATGAATTAACTTATTTTTCTAAAAATGATATTCCCACCGGCAGTCTAGTGGAAGTCCCTATTAGAAAAAAACAGATTAAAGCCTTAGTTATAGACTCCACCCCAGCGAGCCGTATTAAATCATCACTAAAATCTAGCGACTTTGCGCTTAAAAAAATCCATAAAGTCGTCACTGAAAATTGGCTCTCACCCTTTTTCTTAGAGGCAATTAAAAAAACATCAACAACATTTGCTGTCCCAATAGGGTCCTTACTCAAAGCCACTACTCCGTCTATTGTATTAAAAGACTCGACTGACCATAAATTAGAACCTCCGCAACCAATACCGGGCAGCGAAAATTCTCATGACATTTTTGCTCTACAAGAAACTTATGAAGAAAGAATCAGTCTTTATCGGGGTGTGGTGAGGGAAGAATTTGCTAAACATAAATCAGTGATCATCTGCACCCCCACCGCAATCGATGCCGAAAGAATCTTTGAGTCCGTCAGTCGAGGTATCGAAAATTTTGCCATTATCTTACATAACGGATTAAAAGAACAAGAATTAATAGATAAGTGGTACACAGCCGCCAATAGCGCCCACCCTTTATTAATTGTCACAACTCCTCTCTTTTTGTCTTTACCTAAAACTAATATAGGGACTTTTATTATTGAACAAGAAGGTAGTGCCGATTATTATACCCTCCGGCGACCTTTTGTAGATATGAGAGTTTTATGTGAATTCTATGCCTATTTTTCTAAATCTAAATTAATATTTGGAGACACTAATTTAAGGATTGAAACTATTAAAAAAGCTCAAGATAAAGATATTTTAACCGCCGCCCCCCTTCAATATAGAATTTTACCTCATATAGAAACCAAGGTTATTGATATGCATACAAAAATCGACGCGGGTGGAGATGAAGCCAAAAACGATTTTGTTTTACTTGGGCCTGATGCTCTAAAAATACTAGATAATATTGCAAAGAAAAATAGCCGCGGAGTGTTTTTAGTGGGTCGAAAAGGTTTGGCTCCCATCACTGTTTGCAGTGACTGTAATAGCGTCGTCTCTTGTTTAGATTGTAAGAGACCACTAACGCTCCATAGTCAAAAACAAGATAATAATATTTACATCTGTCATTCTTGCCAAATGATTTATAAAAACACCGACACTTGTAGTAATTGTGGTGGCTGGAGACTCACCACTTTAGGTATTGGCACCGAGACGGTCTATAGTTTTATCAAAAAAAATTATCCTGACTTAAATATTTTTACTATCGACAGCAGTATTACCACCACCAAGAAACAAGTATTAAGCACTATTAATAAATTTTTAGACACCCATAAAAGTATCTTAATCGGCACTGACATGATTTTAAGATATCTAAAAACGCCAATCCCTTACACTGGAGTTATTTCTTTAGATATTTTATTTGCTCTACCTGATTTTAGAATGAGAGAAAATATTCTCCGCAAGTTAATGCAACTCAAAGAATTAACAAGTGAAAAAATGATTATCCAAACTAGATTACCGAAAGAAAAAACTTTCTCCTATATCACCTCGGGTAATTTGGCTGATTTTTATCGAGACGAACTAACCGAAAGGGAACATTTTAACTACCCTCCATTTTCCATATTAATTAAAATCACCCGAGAAGGCGCTGGGGATATTGTTCAAAAAGATATTGAAAAATTAAACCAACTATTTACCGATTACTTTCCTGTTTCTTTTTCTGGCACCACGAGTACCTCTAAAGACACTATTACTATGCATACCCTATTAAAAGTAGAAAAAAATTCTTGGCCTGATGATAATATAGTCGAGGTTTTAAAATCTCTCCCGCCACGTTTTATCATTTCAGTTAACCCTATCAGTATCTTGTAATCTGTGTTATACTGATTTTACTTATGACAGTCAATATAGTTCAAAAAGATAGCGAGGTTCTGAGACAAAAAGCCGAATTAGTATCTGCCTCTGATATTGGTAGCCCTAAGCTCAAAAAGATCCTCACTGACATGTCTTCAGCTCTCGCCTCATGTGATGATGGGGTGGCTTTAGCTTGCCCTCAAATTGGCATCTCTCTGCGCATTTTTGTGGTCTCTAAAAAACTATTCACCCCAGAGACAGGCGAAACTGAAAAAGATGTCACCGATGTGGTTTTTATTAATCCGGAAATAACTAAAATGTCTAAAAGAAAAGTCGAGATGGACGAAGGCTGTCTGTCGGTGCGCCATATTTATGGCAAAACCAAAAGAAGCACCAAAGCGACAGTCACTGCTTATGATGAATTTGGTAATAAATTTTCTTGGAGCGGTTCCGGACTTATGGCTCAAATATTTCAACATGAGATAGACCACTTAGACGGTATACTATTTACCGACCACGCGACCAGCTTAAGGAATGAAAAATAAATGGAAAATCTAAACCACAATCCCGGCAAAAATTTTACCAATATCAGTTGGGTATTTTTTGGTAGCGATAACTTTTCAACAAAAGTCTTAGACACTATTATCGGCTTTAACATTAAACCCAATTTAATAGTCACCACCCCCGACCGACCCCAAGGGCGTAAATTACTTTTAACTCCACCTAGAGTAAAGATCTGGGCGGAGGAGAATAATATCCCCGTCATTCAACCAGAAAATTTTACAGATTTACCAGCGGAATTAACTAATTATAAATTTGATTTAGGCCTTGTGGCTTCTTATGGCAAAATTTTACCCCAAAATGTTTTAGATTTATTTGGAGGTAAACTCTTAAATATTCACCCGTCTCTCTTGCCTAAATTTAGAGGCGCTACACCTTTAGAATCGGCTATTTTATCAGAGAGTGATACTACTGGTGTCAGTCTGATGATTATGGACGCCCTAATGGATCATGGGCCGATTTTAGCTCAAAAAGAAACAGCGATTGATGATAAAGATTATTTAAACTTACGAGATGAATTAGCTGAAACTGGAGCCGAGTTATTTATAGACTATGGCTACTTACTTCACGCTGGCCAAATTGAATCTAAAAACCAAAACCACGATTTAGCTACTTATACTAAAAAAATTAATAAAAGTGACGGTGAAATTAAATTAACCGATGACCCAATATTAAATTGGAAAAAATACCGTGCTTTTAGTGATTGGCCAGGAATATTTTTCTTTACCCCAGATAATAAGCGGATAAAAATTACCCAGGCTCATTTAGAAAATAATCAGTTTGTTATAGACAAAGTTATCCCAGAAGGAAAAAAAGAAATGGTTTGGGAGAGTTTTAATAAAAATCTATAAAAAAAGAAAACTGCTCGAATCAAAATTGATTCGAGCAGTCAACAGCGACTAGCCTATCACTCGCTGACATACGAGACGTTGAATAGATTGACCATAGCTTCAACAACCTGTTCTTGGAGTGTATTACGGCAACGAATTTCGGCCGTACCTTGCTTCTTATCAACGGTCATCCAGAGGTTATTACCCGCATTTAATTGCCAGACATCCTCACCATGCTCACGGTTATATGGCCCCATGGAACCATCCCCATTCTGAAAAGCCGCATCTCCCATACTATGAGCCGAGAAAATATCGGCCACCCGCCTGGAAGACATATTTTCCGGAACAAGGACACTAAAATTTCGAGGCATAGGACTATTCTCCTTTAGGTAGATAGGTTGTTTATCTAGTTAATGTACGAATTATTACTCCTTTATCATTATACACCCTAAAGTAATAAATGTCAATACTGTCAGTTTTTACTTAATCTCCACCTTTTCTATTACCACCGGCTCGGCTGGGTATGAACCTTCGCCGTCAGGGCGAGTAGCCACACCAGAGATTTTATCAACAATTTCCATACCAGAAATTACCTGCCCAAAAACTGGATGTTTAGAAGATAAAGGTTCTTTATCAAAGTCTAAAAACACATTGTCGGCCACATTAATAAAGAATTGGCTACCTCCAGAATTAGGTTGGCCAGAATTAGCCATGGAAATAGTACCCCGGACATTAGAGAGTCCCGTCACGAATTCATCTTCAATCATATAACCAGGCCCCCCAGTACCATGACTGGCAATATTTTCTGCTTGATCACGAGTTAACGGATCACCACCTTGAATCATAAAATTAGGAATCACCCGGTGAAAACGAGTATTGTCGTAAAAACCACTTTCAGCTAGCTTAATAAAGTTACCAGTTGTAATGGGCATTTGTTCAGTAAATAACTCTATTTCAAACACGCCCAAATTAGTGGTAACTACTGCTGTTTTATTTTTTCCGTCTGTCATATTTATTTTATTATTATCATCATTAGGAGTAATGAGCGAGCTATCAACT
>JAUPUJ010000023.1 GCA_030917625.1 Patescibacteria group bacterium | reverse complement strand
TTTGTTAAAAAAGCTAAGGAATACGGCATGCCTGCTGTGGGCTTAACCGATCACGGCACTATGTATGGTGTCATAGATTTTTATGACACTTTAAAAAGTGAAGGTATCAAACCCATCATTGGAGTTGAAGTCTATATGGCCATCCGCAGTCGCCATGATAAAGACGCTGGGGTCGATTCCAAGCGCTACCACCTCACTCTTTTGGCTGAAAACAATACTGGCTATCAAAATTTAATTAAACTCACCACCCTCGCTCATCTCGAAGGTTATTATTACAAACCTCGTATCGACAAAGAGTCCCTCCGCGAACATAAAGACGGTCTTATTTGTTTATCGGGTTGCCCAGGTGGTGAGCTAGCTCAAGCTCTAGCGGAAAATGATTTAGACCGAGGCCGAAAAATTGTTGAAGAATTTTTAGATATCTTTGGACCAGAACATTACTTTCTGGAAGTCATGAACCACCCCGAGGTGGAAAAAATTCAAAATGTTCACAAAGGTTTAAAAATATTAGCCAAGGAATACAACCTACCCTTTGTTGCTACCTGGGACTCTCATTACCCTAACAAAGATGACGCGGAGGCTCACGACACACTAGTCGCCATCAACACTGGCTCTGAAGTTGGTAAAAGTGGTATGAGTATGAAAGCCGGTGACTATTCTCTTATTAGCCCCAAAGAAGCCGAGGAGATTTACAAAGATTGGCCAGACGCCGTGGCCAATACTGTCAAAATTGCTGATCGTTGTAATGTGGAAATAACTTTAGGAGAATTTATTTTCCCAGTTTTTGATTTACCACAAGGCACTAATGCTGATGATGAATTACGACGCTTGAGTTTAATCGGCATGGAAAAACGTGGTCTCGATCAAAATGAAAAAGCGATGGAACGTTTAAACTATGAATTAGAGATTATTAAAATGAAAGGTTACTCTAATTATTTCCTCGTTGTAGGAGACCTTATTCGCTACGCTCGGGAACATGGTATTTACTACAACATTAGAGGCTCTGTGGCCGGTTCCATGACTACTTACTCTTTAGAAATTACTAAACTCGATCCGATAGAATATCAGATCCCTTTCGAGCGCTTCCTAAACCCTGAACGACCATCGGCGCCCGATATCGACATGGACTTCGCAGACAATCGTCGTGACGAGATTATTAAATATGCCGCTAGTAAATATGGGGCTGATAAAGTCGCCCAGATTGGAACTTTTGGTACGATGATGGCCCGTGGTTCCGTTCGTGACGTGGCTCGTGCCCTTGGCTACCCCTATGGCATTGGTGATCGTCTGTCTAAAATGATCCCGATGGGCGCTCAGGGTATGCCAATGACGATCACCAAAGCCTTGGCTCAAGTGCCCGAACTCAACACCGCTTATGAGACCGAAACCGACACGAGGCAGATTATAGACTTAGCCAGAAAAATTGAAGGCTCGGCTCGTCATATTTCTGTGCACGCGGCCGGTGTAGTTATTTCACCCGAACCTTTAAATAAATATGTACCGATTCAATGGGACCCTAAGGGTGAATCCATTATCACTCAATACGATATGTATTCGGTGGGAGAAGATGGGGTGGGACTAACTAAATTTGATTTTCTTGGTCTGCGAAACCTGGCTATTTTATCTGATGCCGTAAACTTAGTGAAAAAAGTCTACAGCATTGATATGGATATTGAAAAAATTCCTTTAGACGATGAAAAAACTTTCGCCATGCTCGGCCGAGGCGATACCGAAGGTTTATTCCAATTAAACGGTGCTGGTATGACGCGCTGGCTTAAAGAACTAAAGCCGACCACCATCGATGATATTAATGCGATGGTAGCTTTGTATCGGCCAGGACCAATGGAATTTATCCCCGAGTATATTAAACGCAAACATAATCCCAAACTCGTCGACTATCCTCACCCTGCCCTAAAAGATGATCTCGAAAGAAGTTATGGTCTCCTTATCTACCAAGAAGACGTGATGATGACCGCTATTAAACTAGCTGGTTATACCTGGCTCGATGCTGATAAGTTTCGTAAAGCGATGGGTAAAAAAGTACCCGAGCTGATGGCCGAACAAGAAAAAAAGTTTTTAGGTGGTTGTGTCAAAAATAATATCCCCAAGAAAACAGCTGAGGATTTATGGCAGCGAATTTTACCTTTCGCCGCTTATGCTTTCAACAAAGCCCACTCCGCTTCTTATGGCCGAGTAGCTTACGAAACCGCTTATATGAAAGCCAACTTCCCTGTGGCCTATATGTGCGCCTGTCTGACAGCAGAGTCTGGCGATATTGAACAAATTGGAGTTTATGTGGGTGAATCTAAAAAAATGGGTATTTCAGTTTTACCACCCGACATTAACGAAAGTTTCGGCAACTTTACTATCGCGAAGCATCCCACAAACCCTGACGAGCAAACGATTCGCTTCGGACTTTATACTATAAAAAACTTTGGTACCGATATTGGTAACGCCATTGTGGAAGAAAGAAAAACTGGCGGCGTTTTTACTTCATATACCAATTTTCTAGAACGCATTAACCACAAAAACTTAAACAAAAAATCTCTGGAAGCTCTAATTAAAGCCGGGGCTTTTGATAGTTTAGGCGAAGAACGCGGAGCCCTCCTAGCAAACCTCGACCCCGCGCTAGAATTTGCGCGAGAAACTCTGGCCGGGGGCGGTCAAAATTCTATCTTTGGAATTATGTCCGACCTAGCAACCGTACCGATTTTTAAATTAAAAGAAGCCCTACCCGCTCTCAAAAAAGAAGTTTTGACTTGGGAAAAAGAACTACTCGGCCTTTATGTTTCGGGTCATCCCCTAGAAGAATTTAAAGATAAATTTTCTAAACAAGAAAATACTATCAATCATAATAAAAAATTACCCAATGGTACCAGCACCACTATTGGCGGTATTATTGAAGAAGTAAAAACTATCATGACTAAAAAAGGTGACCAAATGGCTTTTGTCCGAATAGCTGATCTATACGAACAACTCGAAACTGTTTTCTTTCCCGAAACTTATAAAAAATATAAAGAAATTTTATTACCCGATGTTTGTGTCGCCCTGAAAGGTAAGATAAATCATAGAAATGGGGAGATTAGCTTTTTAGTGGATGCGGTGAAGGTATTAGAATAAGAATTCCCTCAAAGTTAATTTTAAAACCCAAACCTACCCCTACCTTTTTAAAATTAACTTTGCTAATACAAAAATTCAGATCTAAAGCAGACCCTTTTTAAAAATGTATTTTAGAAAACAAAAGCTAAATCTACCCCTCTTCATAAAACTAAAAATTCTGTTATGATATTTACATGAATGACCACAACCTAGAACACAAGCGCCATACCCTGGCCCACCTCCTAGCGGCAGCTGTCCTTGAGCTTTACCCAGACACTAAAAACACTATCGGGCCAGCCATCGACAATGGTTTCTATTACGACTTTGAATTTAGCACCCCCCTATCAGAAAATGACTTAGAAAAAATCGAATCTAAGATGCGGGAATTATTACCATCTTGGTCTACTTTTAGTAAAGTTGAAATAGCTCAGGATGAAGCTTTAAGTGAATACAGTGACAATGACTATAAACAAGAATTGATTAAAGAAATTACTGAAAAAGGTGAAGCTATTACTTTATATACTGTTGGTAATTTTACCGATCTCTGTCGAGGAGGCCACGCTGAAAACCCTAATACCGACATCACACCTGACTCTTTTAAACTAGATCGTATTGCTGGTGCTTACTGGCGCGGAGATGAAAATAATAAAATGTTGACTCGTATTTATGGACTGGCTTTCAATACTAAAGACGAATTAGATACTTATTTAACCCAAAGACAAGAAGCTGTAGAACGAGATCACCGCAAACTAGGCAAAGAGCTTGGTTTATTTACTTTTTCCGAACTAGTTGGAGCCGGCCTACCACTGTTTACTCCTAAAGGGACTTTGGTTCGTAACTTGATTATGGAAAAAATAAATTCCATTCAAGCTCGTTTTGGTTATGAAGCAGTCACCATTCCCCATATTACTAAAAAAGATTTGTACGAAACCTCTGGTCACTGGGAAAAATTTAAAGATGATTTATTTCATGTAAAAGGTGTGTCTGATGTGGAATTTGTAATGAAGCCCATGAACTGCCCTCACCACACTCAAATTTATGCCTCAGAAATGAGGAGCTACCGTGACCTACCACTACGTTTTTCAGAAACGACTATGGTTTACCGTGACGAACAAGCAGGTGAGCTCATGGGCCTAGCTCGAGTCCGGAGCATTACCCAAGATGATGGTCATGTTTTTTGTACTATGGACCAAGTAGAAACAGAGGTCAGGAATATTGTTCAAGTGATAAAAGAGTTTTATGGTTTATTAAACATGTTCGAAGACGGCAAATATTGGGTGTCTTTATCGGTACGAGATTCTAAAAATCTTGATAAATATTTAGGTCAAGAAAAGAATTGGAATACCGCTGAAACCATGTTGGAAAATGTCGCCAAAACTGAAGGTTTAAATTATAAAAAAGTAGAAGGCGAAGCCGCTTTTTACGGTCCAAAACTAGACTTCATGTTTAAAGATTCATTAGGTCGGGAACGCCAACTAGCTACAGCTCAGATAGACTTTGTGATGCCAGAGCGATTTGGACTAGAATACACAGCCAGCGACGGTAAAAAAGTGACACCTGTCATGATCCATCGCGCTATCGCGGGCTCCCTAGAGCGTTTTATGGCTATCATGCTAGAGCATTTTAATGGCGCCTTCCCCTTATGGCTCTCCCCTGTCCAAATTGCTATTTTACCAGTAGCTGAAAGTCACGAAGACTATGCGACTGAAATTTTAAATAAGTTAAAAGCCGAAGGTTTTCGCACTAAATTGTTCCCATCCGGCGACTCCTTAGGTAAACGTATTCACAAAGCTAAAAGCGAAAAAATCACCTACACTATAGTTATTGGAGATAAAGAAAAAGATTCGGGTAATCTAACTTTAGAAAGTCGGGATGGTAAAAAAGACATAGATCTATCCTTTGAAGACCTAGCCACTAAACTAAAATCTGAATTAGAAAACAAATAGAAATTCTTTTTTAGAGCCTTGAGCAGAGCGACGGCTCGAGTGGAGCAAATTTTCAGCAGAAAATTATGTGTGCTCTAAAAAAGAAGTTTCTAAAAATAAGAATAAAAACTAAACGTCAATATTTGCCATCTTGGCATGAGTCTGAATAAATAGCCGGCGAGGTTCCACGTCGCTACCCATTAACACATCGAAAACTTTATCCGCCTCTTCAGCATCTTCTATATTAACCCTTTTTAAAACTCTAGTGGCTGGGTTCATGGTAGTTTCCCACAATTCTTCAGCATTCATTTCTCCTAGTCCTTTATATCGTTGCAAAGAAATTTTACTATTTCTCTTATTCACTACTTCTTCTGTTTCTTCCACGACTACCACTTCATCAATATCTAAAACTTCAGCTTCTTTCTCTTGAGTCATCCCACCAAGTTCAGCGACCATTTTATTTTTTTCCTCTTCAGTATAAGCATAAGATAAATCTTTACCCTTTTTAATTTTATACAAAGGAGGCATAGCAATATATAAGTGACCAGCATCGATTAGAGGTCGGTAATAACGATAAAACAAAGTTAGCATCAAAGTTCTAATGTGAGCGCCGTCGACGTCCGCATCAGAAGCAATAATTATTTTATGGTAGCGAAGTTTATCAATATTAAAAGTATCACCAATAGCAGCACCGAGAGCGATCACTACCGCTTTAACTTCCTTAGAAGCCAACATCTTATCGAGGCGAGCCTTTTCTACGTTTAAGATTTTTCCTCGTAGAGGTAAAATAGCTTGAGTCCGACGATCGCGACCAGTCTTCGCTGTACCACCGGCGGAATCTCCCTCCACAATAAAGAGCTCAGCTTCTTCGGCTTTTCGAGTCTGACAATCAGCCAGTTTTCCTGGTAAAGTCATACCATCCAAAGCCCCTTTACGCAGAACAGAATCTTTAGCCGCCTTAGCTGCCTTACGCGCTTTTAAAGCCAGCATCGACTTACCAACAATTAATTTGGCATCATCTGGATTTTCCTCAAGGAAAGCTGAGAAAGCTTCACCAAAAACAGACTCTACCGCTCCCCTGGCTTCCACATTACCCAGTTTTGCTTTAGTCTGACCTTCAAATTGCGGATCTCGCAACTTCACAGAAATAACCGATACTATACCTTCTCGCACATCATCTCCAGTTAGATTTTCTTCCTTTTCTTTAATTAAATTATTTTTCCGGCCGTACTCATTTAAAGTTCGAGTGAGGGCAGTTCTAAAACCTGTTAAGTGAGTTCCGCCTTCAGGGGTTCGGGTGTTGTTAGTATAGGTAATTTCTTTAGCATCTAAATCATCGACATATTGCAAAGCAATTTCCACTTCAATTTCATCGGCAGAAGACTTGTCAACATAGAAAATATTTTTGTGAACAGTTTTTTCTTTTTGATTGTAAAATTTAATCAAAGATAAAAGACCACCTTCAAAATAGAAAGTTTGAGCTGGAACCTCAAGACCCAATTCGCTCAAGTAAAAAATCTCATCGGTATCAATTTTTCCCGTATACCCTCTGGCATCAATCACTCTCATTCGAACCCCTTTAACTAAATAAGCCTGACCTCGAATATGATTTACAATCCGTGGCCAATCGTAAATTGTTTCAGAGAAAATAGTCGCATCTGATTTCCAAGTGATAATAGTACCGTGCTTATCGGACTTACCTACTTTTTTCACATCATATTGCTTTTTACCTTGTCGATATTCTTGGCGAGATTTAACACCGTCTCGATGGACTTCAGCTACAAGCCACTCGGACAAAGCGTTTACCACCGAAGCTCCCACTCCGTGTAAACCACCAGAAATACGATAATTTTTCCCTTCAAACTTACCCCCAGCATGTAGCACTGTCATTACAGTTTCCAAAGTCGAAACTCCAGTCTTTTTATGCTTATCAACAGGGATACCAGTCCCATTATCCACCACCCGCACTACATCTCCTGGCAAAATAGCGATTTCTATTTCATCAGCATAGCCGTTCATCGCCTCATCTCGAGAGTTATCAAAAATCTCCACCACTAAGTGATGAAGTCCCTCAGGTCCAGTAGACCCAATATACATACCAGGACGCTTCCTAACGGGCTCTAGGCCCTCTAGAACAACAATATCATCGGCACCATACTGACGGTCGGTATTTAAGGCTTTTTTAGGCATTCTTTATAGAGTAATTATTATAAATTTGTGCTCTCATTATAGCATATTGGGGTCTAAAAATGAAGAGAACTTAGCCTCTATTTTAGACTATAGAAACTATTTTTGAAGTGTGTTCTAATAACATTTTATCTCACTTCCCAACCTTGATTCTTAAGCTCCTCATACACCCCTGCCATCACCTCATTAATCTCTTTATCTTCCAAAGTTTTATCTTTAGCTTGAAAAACTAATCTAAACGCCAGTGAAGTTTTTACATCACCCTCTTTTGTAAACTCATCAAATAAAACAGGGCCAATTGTGAGCCAATTGCCGGCTTTATTTTTAATAGTCTCCATAACTATATCCACAACAGTGTCTTTCGGCACAAACAAAGCAATATCACGAATAATTCTTGGGTAAAGCGAAACTGGTTCATAGGCAACACTATCTTTTATAAAATCATGTAAATTAATTTCAACTTCATTAGAAACTTCGGATAGAAGATTTAAAGGAAATTCCATAATGGTTTCTAATTCCCCTTTTATTACAAACGGGGACACATCAACCAAAAAAACTTCTTTAATTTTAGAAATAACTAAATCGATAGTTTTATTATTAGTATGAAATTTAGATTTAGTATTTCCTATACCAATAGCGACATTAATATTTTCTTTCTCGTCGTCAAAAACGGTACCGATATCAAAAATAGCCACTGTATCAGTATCAAATAAAACTGATTTTAAATTTAAAGCTATTTTTTCTTTAATAGAATTTGAAAGATTAGTTCGCAAAAAAGGACGATCGGAAGCCAGAGGATTCGCTAGTTCCACGGGACCTGTAGCCGAAAAAGTATAACCATAAATTTCAGAAAAACCTAAACCAAATAAAACTTCACGCAGTTTTTGAGCAGCTAGAAAATTTTTACTATCGTTGTCATAACTATTTTTATTAGGTAAAACACTAGGGATTTTATCGTAGCCATACAGACGTCCCACTTCTTCAACCAGAGTATCTGGCTCATCTATGTCGAGTCTATAAAGAGGTACAACCACTACGATACTGGAGCCTGTCTGTTGTGGCTTGAAAAGAAGACGCTTAAAAATATCTAAAATATCAGTATCAGCTATTTTTAAGCCCAATCGTTTTTGAATATAGTCAATATCAATATTAATAGTTTTTTCTACCTGAGGCGACTCGTATTCATCTGTAATCGGACCAAATTTAGCTTCTGGCAATAAGTCTAAAATATGAAGAGATATGCTATTCAAACCTAATCCTGCAAACATAGGCGATAAATTGTTTTCAAATCTCTTAACGGCATCTGTTCTAATACCGTGACTGGTGGCGCTACGCCTAACCATCTTTGGGTCAAAATTAGCTGATTCTATAATTATATTAGTAGTGCCATCGTCAACTTCTGCTATTTTGCCACCCTTCACCCCAGCTAAAGCCAAAACATTTTTTTCATCAGCGATAATTAAATCTTCGTGACTTAGTTCTAAAACCTTACCATCTAAAGTGGTCATTGATTCACCCTCTTTAGCCAACCTCACAGAAATAGCCCCAGTCACTTTATCAGCATCAAAAATATGCATCGGCTGACCAATATCAAATAAAATG
>JAUPUJ010000022.1 GCA_030917625.1 Patescibacteria group bacterium | reverse complement strand
TCACCACTTTAGATTTATCAGCACCAGTTTGCTGATTTATCTTGTAAACCAAGGACAAATTGTCGGTCCCACCACTCCAAATTCTAATTTTACCAATTAAGGTGGTTGTCGTGGTGCATCTTAATTTCTTTACCTTCATTAACTATGCTGTGAGTCTTAGGGTTGATGACTATAACTCCTAGTGTTTTTTTAACGTGACAATTTGGACAAAGTGCCCACAGATTTGAGATTTCTTCTCCTCCACCTTTTGCTTTGTCTACTATATGATCAACATCTATTCTAAACGCTTTCTTTCCTTTCGAATTAATCCACTCGAGAGACCAATTACAAATTTGGCAAGCATAGTTTTCTAATTTAGCAATTCTCTTTTTTTGTTGAGCGTTTTCCACTCGTAATTTTCTGGGAGATGAGTCTAGCACATGAGAGACTCCACTATCTTTATATGCCTCAGCTTCCTTTAAAATTGATTCTTTATCTATTACTTCATCTTTTTCGCCCTCGACTGTTTCTTCTTTTACCTTCTCTAGAATATTATCTATGTATTGATATACCTCAGGAGATTGATTAAGAAATGTCTCAATGCTCCCAAATTTTTCTGTAATGGCTTTAAGACCCTCATCTCGAAGCTTCATAAAACCCTGAACACGATCCCAAGTCGGTTCATATTCGGCCAACTCCTGTACTGTTTTTATTGGAATATTTACTTCTCGCAAGTTATCAACAAAAAATAAGCATGGCCATGGTTCTCCATCTTCATCAAGAGGCCACAACTTCTCTCCTAATTCACGACTGTATTTTATTAGCATTACTCGGGCACTGTAATAAAAAACTCCTTTTGCGTAAAAAAGTATGTAATCACCAGGTTGTATTTTCTCCCACCTACCCTTTAATGATTCTTTATTACCCCAAACACTTATTTGTTTATGCTGGGATAGAATATTTTTTTCTGAATCATTTAGATAAGGTTCAAGAAAGGAATATGGCCTACCCCCCATTATTGTTGATTCAAAGTTTTCGTATGAAGTCTCACTACTTCTTGGTGCTAGGAAAATGTTTCTCATAATTCAGTATATTTATTATGTTTACCTTTTGCCTTTTTTACAGG
This sequence comes from Patescibacteria group bacterium, assembly GCA_030917625.1. Taxonomy (GTDB): domain Bacteria; phylum Patescibacteriota; class Minisyncoccia; order Phycocordibacterales; family XYD1-FULL-46-19; genus JAUPUJ01. The sequence continues at coordinate 8,243 of JAUPUJ010000022.1, read as the reverse complement.
ATACTTTTTATTATTCTTTTTTAACTTATTTCTAAATGCAGTTGGAAGGTCTATATTTAAATCGCTACTCATTAATAGAACCCAGTACAAAACGTCTGATAGTTCTTCAGCAATCTCTCCCTTATTTGTTTTTATATATTTCTCAATTTCCTCCTTTGATTTCCATTGAAAATGTTCTAAAACCTCTGAGGCTTCTAGAGATAGAGAAATAGCCATATCTTTAGGGCTGTGAAACTGCTTCCAATCTCTTGCGTCTCTAAAATCGGTAACCAGCTTAGTTAGATCTTTAATTTCGGGCATATAACGTATTCTACTACTTTGTAATAAAAAATCACAATTAATTATGGGGCTTTTTATTTTAAAATCCTCTTCCCCGCCCCACACCCCTCATCATGCGCCCCATCTAAATACCCAATACTCATTAAAAATTCATTCACTATTTCCCCACCAGTAAATTTAAAAGTCTGTTTAAATAATTTCACCCAAGACACTAGTGGTTGCGGCTGGTGGCTTGCTAACCACTTCTCAAACGAACCATATTCCTGTTGTAAATTTAAAATTGTCTTAGCATTTTCTATCGCGGCATTAATTTTGAGTCGGTTTCTAATTATTCCCGCATCAGCCATTAGTCGTGCCCGATCTGCCTCACCGTAGTTCGCGACTTTTTTAATATTAAAATTATTGTAAGCTTGCCGGAAATTTTGTTCTTTTTTTAAAATAGTTTCCCAATTTAAACCCGCCTGATTGATCTCCATAATTAAACGGCCAAAAAGTTCATTGTCGTCATGAATTGGGAAGCCATAAAAATTATCATGATAATTCTGATGCAATAGCTTCCGCTCCCCCTCCATTTGTTTTATTGATTCGCAGTATGACATTTTAATATATGTTTATGACTAAATTTTAACATAAAAAATAAAAACGCTGGTCAGGCGTTTTTTTGTTTTTTATGACCGTTTTTATTAATCTTCTGACTCGCCAACCATTTCTAGCAAGTCTTCATTGGAATAAGCCTCTCTGGTGATTGAAATCCACTCGGACATGGACACAGAATTTTCCACTGACTGTCGATACCATTTGACCCAACCAATATAGGGATAAAGTTGCCCCGTGCGAGGACAACGTCGAGTGTAGTGATTAATCTGACAGTTTTGTATTATTTCACTACTATCACGAGAAAACGCCAACTCTCGAAAGCGTTGTTGAGATAAGCGTTCTAATCTTATCTGAAACGCTCGCATCACCTCCCCGTGACAAACCATAACTACTCGGTCTTCACTGCACTCGCGATGTAGAGTATCGAGCATCCGGTCAACCCTCAAACATAGATCAGAAAAAGATTCCCCATTGGGTGGACGCCAGAAGAAAGGTTCAACTTTTCTCATTTTTAAGCTCCGCCCAAAATTTTCCTGACGCTCATTTTCGGGCAGATTATCTAATTCCCCCCAATCTCTCTCCGCCAAATATGGTTCACAGTACCAACGAGCATCTGGAAGACTCAGCAGCGCCGCTGTCTCTTTAGCTCTCTTGTATTCTGATACATAATGACGGTCAAATAAATTACCCCCGCGACGATAAAATTGTGAGATCAAGAGCTCTCCAGCCTTAGTAGCTTGTTCTCGGCCTAATTCAGTCAACTTAATACCTGAGGTATGCTTCTGCCTAAATTCAGGCGAAAAAGCACTGTGATCTCCCTGTCGTGATTTACCTATAGCCAAATTAGCATGTGACTGACCATGTCTCACTAGTACCAAATCTGTCGGCAACATTGCATCTCTCCTATTTATCTTGCGGTTGTTTCTAATCTTTTTGTATTAAACATTATTTTTAATTAAAGTCAATTTATAATCTTTACACTCTTTATTAAATGTTGTAGTAATATATCCAGAGAAGTTGACCAATTTTCTGGTATGGGATCTTAAAAGGAGAAACGAGCATGAAAAAACGTATTACCAAAAAGATACTCAAGAGAGAAAACGCAATCAAGTACTCGGTTCGGACATCGAACCTGAGATTCCGTGAGGGGATTTTATATTTAGAAGCTCTCTACTTCACTATGCCCCTGCCGGTAGAGTTGCCCCAGAAAAGAAAGATCACTACTTAATAGATACGACTACAGTCCCCGCAGGCTTCGCCTGCGGGGACTTTTTTCTACCAACAAAAAACCAACCCCCTTAGGGGCTGGTTTTTTGTTGGGCTTTAAATACTTTTACTCAGTATCAGTAGTGAAAGACAAAACTTCAGAGAAAGTAGTATTGTCCGCACTGTCGGTACTAGAGACTTTAATGTAGTAATCGGTATCCGCTTCTAAATCCACTAATTCAAAAACGTGGAAATAAGAACCAGAGGCGTTTTGCATAGTTGGAGCCACTGTAGTGTCGACAGAAGAAGTCGCACTCACCCACACCTTGCTACTAGTTTTTTCAGAAGTAACCCAAATCACATTAGCTGAATCCGCTTGAACACTGAAAGTGTGAAAGAAATTTATTTTCGGTAAATCTGTATCAACTTCAGCAGTACTCAAAGCTCGAACTCGGCTTTCGTAAGAAGACTTCCCGTCGGCAGTTTCTAATTTAACTTGGAAATAATAAACCGTGTCATCTTCTAAGTTAGTTAAATTAACATTATGTTCATCATCTAAAGCCAAATTTACAACTGTGGCATTACTTAGACTGGAGCTAGCAGAATAAGTTAGAGTACCCTTAGTTTCAATATTAGTCTTGAAATAAATATTAGCTGAGGTTGTACTCGCACTCACTTTAAAATCACTGATTTTAATTTCTACTTGGCCGTCATCATTATCATTATCATTATCTCGATCAAAGAACTTTAAAATACCTTGGGGCAACCACTTACCTTCTTCCACTCTTTTTTCTATACCAGGAGCTGTTCTAATGCCTTTAGGTAGATTTTCATCATTTTTATAATCTAAATCAGAATCAGTAGTAGTCGTACTATGAATGGTCGTAGAGATAGATAACGGTTTGTCATCAGCCCCTGTCTGTTCTGGAATGACTTCAGAACCAGTGCGTGAATAGTAATCTAAACCACGGACCAAAGTAGAGTCGATATTTTTATTTTCTACCTTAATATTTTTGTCTTTAATATTGTTTCGCACTTCTAGAGCATTGCCAAAGCCAATAGCTGACGCAGATTGGGGTAAACCAATTATAGCCACTAAAGCTAAGGCACTTAAACTTAAGATTGGGATTAATTTGTTTTTATAAGATTTCATATAATTTTAATTATTTAGTAATTAGTAATAGTTTCGCCCACACACTATATGATGACGAATAGTATTACTCACTCTTACATCTATAATCACATAGGAAACTCAAAATAACCACCAGTCAAGGGTGAAAAAGACCAAATAACCAGCCTGTTCCTAGTACTTGACTTTATTTAACACTATGCTATAATATAGGTAGATAGGTGCCTTTATGGGATAAAAGCGCCTTTTGGGGAAGTCTTGAAATAAGGAGAAATAGCCATGAAAAGCACGAGGATGAGGCATTTGTTCATCATGGGCCTGTTGGGTGCCATGATAGTAGTCTGTGGGGCAATAGGGTGCTTCGAGTTAGTCTCGATGTCCCCCGACATAATCGATATTATTATCCCCGCCTCCGGTTTTGGAGCTCTCTCATTGAGCTTCATCGGAGGCACCATCATCTGGGCCACACGTTAAAGGCCCGCAATTCATACCCATTCATAAAGCCCCAGGTCGCACTTGTGCGACCTGGGGTATTATTTTAATACTAAATAAGATTATTAACTTAGTTTAGTGGTAAATTTAAAACGATAGAATTAATAATTTTATTTGTCGATGGACGGTAAATTACTAATTTTTGAGATTGGACAAAAACTAAAATTTTATCCCCGTTTTTAGCCCCGCTAAAAAATGGCTCATTACTAACTTTAGTTTCATCTATAATAGTTGCTACAGCCGGTAATTCTGCAGGTATCTCCATAATAGCCCCAACCTGAGTCACTAAATCTGAAGCTTCTTTTGCTATTAAAGCTTCAGCTTCTTTTTCATCTGGAACTTGTTGTACAGAGCCAAAATAATACGCCCCACCTAACAATGCACACAACACCACAAAACCTAAAATTGATTTCTTATATTTATTAATCATACAAATATTTTTTAATTACAAACCTTGATAAAAACCGTACTTTTTTTGTTCACCAAAAGATTACTCACTAATCTGGCTCTTTGATGACTTTAACTTTCTGTGATAAATAGGCTTCCGCTTCATCTAGATTTTCAGATAATTCAGCAAGAATTTTACTCTCTTCTTTTGTTAACTTACGTTTTGTACTTGCCTTTTGCAACATCAACATATGACGCCTAGTGTCACTCTTTAATAATTTAAAGACTTTATGAACCTCTTTCTCCGTATTAACAATATCTCTTTTTAATTTACGTCTTAAGAAATGTACTTTTTTAAGCCCAATATGAACAATAAAGACTAGGAAGAATAGTAATAATGCGACAGTAATAACCATGGAAATTATTTGAATAGCATTAGTACCCAAATCTATTACTGCTGATTCTTTAACACGAACATATACTTTTTCTGACGCAATACTACTCTTACTTTCTTCACCACGCGATGTCTCAGCCCATATATTTAACACCCCAACATTATTGATGGAGTCACTTGTGTATGAGAAGATTTTATCTTCATCTGGCTTTACTATATAACTCTTAGCATCCTCTCCATCTTCTTGGAACCATAAAATTATTTCACCATCTAAATATGGAGACTTACCTCTAATATCTACAACAGAACCAACTTTTATTGACTGCGGATAATGCGTTATTTTAGGAACCTGTAACTCTGGAACATTAACTACAACCTCAGCACTTGCATAGTTTCCAGCCCTATCATATGCTTTTATTTCTAATTTTTGTCCTCCAGAGGACAACGGTGGTAAGTTAAATTTTGCTGAACCATTAGTATCAGCAGCCGCCTCAGCAATTTTACCACCATTAATATAGACACTGTAAGATTTAATTCCAGACAAAGAATCATCAGCAGAAGCATCAACAGCGATTAAATCATCGTCTGTTATACTAGTCTCCACTACAATATTTTTAGGAGACGTTACATCAACCTTGATTTTTCTACTAGCAACATTACCCCAACCAATATTATTTCTGAAGCGAGCATTAATATAAGATATACCTTCGGGCAGATTAGTTAAAATCTTATTTTTAATTGGTGGATCATAAGCCACAGTTGGAACACTATTTGGAGATTGGCTTAAGACCAATTGAACAGCGTTCACCCCTGAAGATAATTCCCAAGTAAAATTACCCTTAATCTCATTGTACCAACTATTTTGATCTGGCATGTCTTCAGATGTGATAACGGGAGTACCAGGTAAACCAGATTGATTAGTATTAGGCAGTACAGTCGGAGCTGTAATAGTGGGACTAATTGGGACAGAAGGAGTCGGAACCAGAGAAGTAACAGTGACGGAAGAGTCTCTAGTTTGAGACAAAACATCAGTTCCACTACCATCATCAGCTCTAACGGCAGATGAACCAAAAGATATTTTGGCTGTCCCAGCTTTCTTTGCCCTAAAATTTATACGAAGAGAATTTCCATTTTGACCAGAATATCCAGGAGTTGGTAAGCCTCCATTAAAATACACAGTCCCATTTGTATTAGAGAAAGTTGGTTGTTCTACCCAAATATTAAATATAGAACCTGAACTATTAATTGAATCCACACTCAGGAGATCTGCAGGAAAATGGATTGTACCCTCAGCATTATTTATAGCCACCCCTCCAGTAGAAATATAAACCGTACCAGAAAAAGTTCCATTTTGAGCAACTTCATTCTTATCTAAAATGATATACATATTAGCTGCCTGAACTACAGCAGGTAGCCAAAATATAGATAATATTGAGACTAGTATGATTTTTTTATACATCTATTTTTCGAGTGATCTTAAAAATTTTCCTGACTAATACCCCTATTAAATACAGAATTAGTATCGCAAGAATCACTTTAGTCCAAGGAACAGAATCTTGTAACGAAACTGTTTTAATTCTTTGATTTCCAGCATTATCAATAGCCCTTACCTCCACTTCACCAGATAAACTCTGATTTTGGAGTATATATATACTGCCAGATCTTACTAGTGGATAACCAGTTTCTTTCACTTCGTATTTTTTTATTCCAGATTCATTATCAATAGCATAAAAACTAATAAAATATTTACCCTCATAAAGACTAGGGTCTCGACCTAAATCAATTTCGAATGACTGTGGAGGTTGAGTATCTAAAGAAATCAAATCATCTAACTCGTCCTCTTCACTCACTGCTTCAGATACTGGAATGTTTAGGGGTAACCCAGAGACAACAACCTTAGTACCAAGACCATCATTTAGATAAGCATTCACATTTTGAAAATCAATCCTTATATCTTTACTAGTCTGCGGCTTAACAGCAATAGTAAATATTTTTAAAGCGCTACCAAAGACCCCAGACTGTGTCCCCCCAGTAAAAGAAATTTCGTTATTCTTCAATGAAGGTTTAGTTGGCCATAAATTAAAAATGGAACCGCCAGTAGTAATAGCGACAACATTATGAGGTGCGCTAATTTTCACAATACCTTCAAGGGCATTTATTTCTTTAGATTGATCTCTATTGCTTAAGGTAATATTAATTAAACTAGTCTTCCCTATTTGCATAGGTTCCTGAGGAGGGTTAACAACTATTGTCATAGCTTCAACTTTAAAAACCGGAATTACTAAAAGAAACAGGACTAAAGCAATATATATAATTTTTATTTTAATATTCATAATTTTTAAATAGCCCGCCCTGCTGTCCCCCACTGCGACAACAAGATCGAAAAGTCTACTGAATTAACAATACTATCACGATTAACATCGACACAAGTATTTTTAAATGGCGCTCGCTTTTTCCAAAAAGATAAGAGGATGGAAAAATCAACTGAATTAACTTTACGATCACGATTAAAATCCGTTCCAGTACAAACCCCTATTGTAGAAGTGTTCCCACTAGAGGATGTGCTTCCTCCACCGCCACCACCACCGCCACCTCCGCCAGAGCCACCACCACCGCCATTTACAGTAGTTGCCGTAAAACTACGCGAAGCTCCAGAACTATCTGTACCGAAATAAACAATCATTTTAAAGTAATAATTACCAGCAGATGGCACATTAGCGGTCAAAGTGGTATTAAAATCTTCCCCAGCATTTATATATTTAGCAGCTATACTATGAAAGACATCATCGCCCCCACCACAGATATCACTAATATTAGACACTACACACCACTCATACTGGTATTCATACCCCGTTAAACCTTCGTTTGTAATGGTTACATTAGCCGCCACTTCGGGTGTTGTATCATCTGAAATGCTATTGATTATAACTTGAGCTGGAGCTGTTACTACAGTCCAATAATCATTACCTGGCAAAGTCTTACCTGCTTCAACATTGGCAGAGAAAACACTCTCCCAAGTACCAGCAGGGGCATTACCATCTGTAGTGTAAGAATAACTATAAGTACCAGTAGCAGTTCTAGTCATAGCTACATTATTGGCAACAACATTACGACTCGGATCATAAATGGTCACAGTAGGTAGACTCAAGGAATCAGTCAAGGTTCCGTCATATATAGTAGTCACGGTCGATAAATAATCACTGCCAGCAGTAATACTCCCAAAATCAGATGTAGAAACCGTCCAAGGTGATTGAGAAGAAAGAGTAAGAGATGTCAAAGTCCTAGTAGTAGAATTCCAGACATCAGCAGCTAATGTACCAAAAGAACTGATAGTCCTACTTGAATAGCCCCAAATTGATGCCGGCAAGATCGCCGACAAAGAAGATGAAGCCGTTGCTATAGCAGTATTAGTATTAGAATTAATTGAAGATATAGCAGCAGCACTTTGACTATTTGTATTACTATTAACAACAGCAGAAATTGATGATGAAGCAGTAGTAATATCTGACAACGTAGCTAAAGATCCTGAATTTAAGCTAGCTCCAGTTAATGTTCTGGTCGAATTACTCCATATATCTGCAACTAGAGTACCTACAGATGACAAAGTTCTACCTGAATATGCCCAAATAGACGCTGGCAAAGTTGCTGAGATTGAACTAGAAGCGGTAGCAACAGCGGAGTTGGTCTTAATATTAACTGCGTTCGTACCAGTAGTAATGGCAACAGCTAGTGATGATGAAGCGTTTTCGACTGCCGCTA
>JAUPUJ010000001.1 GCA_030917625.1 Patescibacteria group bacterium | reverse complement strand
TGTGCTTGTGTTGCTGGTTGTAACGAAAGATGCTGAAGTTGAAAGACGTCACGTTTTCGTCCCAGCACCAACTCGAACCACCCTGGGCAATGCTCGGGGGCCTGAAGAAAATTTGGTTCCGGGGTCTAGTCCCGTTGAATCCGAGGAGGAGGAAGTTTTGTCGGCTGAAGAGAGGAAAGCTCGATCGGTTGGTATGACTTTCGAAGGGGCAATGCCGATCTTGGTTAACGTGAAAGACAAGTAGTTGGCATTGGGTTGGCTACTTAAATAAACCTCAAAAAACAGAGAAAAGGAATAGGAACATGAAGAAAATTTTTCTGGTACTTTTTGTCTTGGCCGCGGGCTCAGTTGGGGCTCAAATGCCAACTGTCGAGGAGCTCGAAGCGCAAATACAGGCACTTCAGGATTCGATTGCTGAGATGCAAATGGAGGCCGCCGCCGAAGTCGAAGAAAGGGAGTTGGCAGCTCCGACCTCAATGAAGGCTCAAATTTTCGGGCGACTCCACATTACGGAGTACGTCGGGGAATTCGGATTCGAAAGAGTCCAAAATGGAGCGACGACCGTCGTTCGTGGGAATTTTCGTCTCAATACCGATCTCCGGATGACTCTACTCAAGGTTAATGGCGTGGAAATCTTTCGGGACTACGCCAATCCTCGGCCGGCTGTCATCCCTGAAAACAATGTGGGTAATGCCAGAAATTTCTACGCTTATCTTTCGGCGCATCAGGACGGACGAGAAGTGGCTTGGGCCTGGTCCGACAATCAGTATCTCCAGGACGATGAGGGAGTTAGTTTTGTTTTACGGTTGGGGTATCAATCTCATATCCTGGAGTTCTCGTCGGAAGATGTGGCGGGGGAAGATCTGACTGTCTGGGTCAATGGCGGGCAGGTTGGCTATTACGATAGTGACTTGCAAGCTTTCAGGATTTGGCTCGACCCCAATCTGGGTGTAGTCGAATATGAAATCCGTCATCAGTGGACGGGGGAGATACTTCAGGTGGGAGAGTTGAGTCCTGTTGACAACCCTGAGGTCGCCGAAGGCCATGTTCTGGGTATTGCTCTCGATGACGGCATTGAGGTTGTTGATCTTATAGGTAACAACAGTCAATACTTCTACCGAGAATTTCCCGGACAAGAAGAAGTGAACAATGTTATTATCCCTGCCAAGGTGTTTATCTTGGAACGGGAAGAAGGTGCCAACACTTACTTGTACTTGGAGGGATTTCACGGCGACTTCGTCGTTAAAGTCCACCAAGATCAAGGAGAGATGGAGCCCTTACTCGTTCAAGAGGGTAGTTACGGAGAATACACTATCCCTGCTGGGCCGGGTAAGCTCATCGTTGTCTTCTATGGCGACGAAGACTATGATGGCAAATTCCTGGCCTCCTTCTACACCGGTGAGGGAGGTATGGGCTGAGTTTTAGCCCACAAATTAGTTCTTTAGTTTATTGCCCCGCGTGCTTACAGCATCGCGGGGCTTTTTTATACACAATAAAATTTTTCCCGTTCTCTACTACAGTCTTTTGTTTCCTGATTTACATTGGGCGACTCTGTCTAAATTATTCCAAATGCACATCTTTGCGCTTAGCTAATTTTATTTTAAGTAGGGGATGTTTTTTGAATTCAGGGTCAGTGTCGACAATAAGACGGGCTTCTTGCCTGGAGGCTTCGACCATTTTAATATTTTTAATGGCCTCCATGCCGATGTCGGAGACGCCCCATTGTTTGCCGGTGGACGACAGGCTGCCCGTGCCTCGGAGCGACAAATCGAGTTCTGCTAAATCAAAACCAGTTTTAGCTGAAGTCAGAGCCTCCAATCTTTTAAAAGAATTTTTGTTATTAGTATCAGAAAATAAAAAACAATATGGTTGGTACGATGATCTCATGACCCGGCCTCGAAGCTGGTGAATTTGGGCTAGACCAAAACGCTCGGCGCCCTCAATAATAATAACTGTGGCGTTCGGCACATTAACTCCGACTTCAATCACAGATGTTGCGACTAAAATATCTATATCACCCGCGATAAAATCTTCCATCACTGATTCTTTTTTGGCCGGCAACATTTTGCTATGAATAAGACCAACTTTAAATTCAGGAAAAACTTTTGTCTGTAAGACGCGAGCTTCGGTGGTAGCCGCTTTCATTTGCATGGCAGAAACTTTTTCCGGGTCAGGTTCGTCGATTCGAGGGCAAATGACATAAGCTTGGCGCCCAGCCCGCAGTTCGCTTCTAATTTGTTCATAAATATCTTGTCTTTTATCGGGTGAAATAATTTTGGTTATAATCGGTTTACGGCCTGGTGGCAATTCATCTAAAACAGATAAATCTAAGTCGCCAAAAATGGCGAGTGCCAGAGTACGGGGGATGGGAGTCGCGGTCATTGATAAAAGATGGGGGACAGTTTGACTGTCGTCTTTATCTTTCAGTAAATTTTTTCTTTGCATCACTCCAAACCGATGTTGCTCGTCGATAATAGCCAGGCCTAGTTTGCGGAAGATAACACTTTTTTGCATTAGGGTATGAGTACCAATAACAATAGGAATGTCACCACTAGCCACCCATTTTAGAAGTTGGGGCCGAGAAATATGAGTGTGCTCATGGGGGTCAACTTTAGAGGGAAATTTACGACACTCTTTGCCGGTCATAAGGCCGACTGAAATACCTAGATGGGCGAAATAGGTAATAAAACTTTCAAAATGTTGGCGAGCTAAAATTTCTGTCGGCACCATATAGGCAACTTCCAAGCCAGAAGCGACAGTAGCAAAAGTGGCGGCGGCGGCAATAGCAGTTTTACCTGAACCCACGTCACCTTCTAAAAGTCTCGTCATGGGTTCGGCTTTCTTTAAATCTAAAACAATTTGCCGAGTGACTTCACCTTGAGTGTTTGTAAATTTAAAAGGGAAGCGGTCAATAAATTTTTTAATATCTTTATCTGGGGTATTTATTTTACGCGCTCCGTGTTTTCGGTATTCACGCCGGGCCAGTCCTTTGTCAATTTGAATATAAAAAACTTCTTCGAAAGCAAAACGTTTTTTTGCCATGTCGGCATCTTTGTCATTTTTAGGACTATGAAGCCAAACTAAAGCTGTGGCGAGGGTTGGTAGATGATATTTTTTTAAAATAGTCGGCGAGATGGGGTCGGTCATATCTTTATGAACGCCGGCGCTTAAAATTTTTTGAATATGATAGTAGATCCAACCAGACGAGAGGTGAGCAGTAGCTGGGTAAACCGGAATTAAATAATTAGTCGCCGTATTTGTGCTAAAAATAGTTTGGCCACCCCACTCGGGAGTGTCTTCGAAAGAAACATCAGGATTGGTGAAATAAAGTTTACCTGATCGCTCGCTAATTTTACCCGACAGTTTAACCGCCATACCGGGGATTAATTTTTTTCCTAAAAAAGCTTGATTAAACCAAATAGCATTTATTTTCCCAGTCTCATCTTCGATCACCGCTTCAGCCATGGGTACGCCAGATTTAAAAGCTTTTTTAGTGCCAGCTCTTACGACTTTACCCCAAATGACAGCTGTCTGACCGTCTATTAAATTATAAACATGCTGGAGGTCGCCTTGGTGGATGTATTTTTGAGGTGGGTACAGTAGAAGATCAGCCAAAGTAAAAATTTTAAGGCGTTCCAGGGCTTTTTTCTGGTCAATTTTGAGCCGAAAGTGAGCGGTAATAAGGTCATGAGGTTGCATGGCTAATATTATAACTTATTTTTATCCAGATATTTTAAATTGACTTTGGGTTTATTTATGCTATAATTATAGATGGAGTTCTTTTTTTGTTGTGATTCACATTGGCCCAAAGCGGAATATGGAGAGTAAAAATGTCGAATGCAGAGGTTGCGCTGTTTACACCATTTTGGTTTGAAGGGATCTTGGTTGGGGGAAGAGTATTTGTTTCATCCGTCGAAGATTGGCTAACGGGAGTGATTGAGCCCTACGCTAGGATTTTTAGTGCTCCCGATCTTCCGTTAGGTGCTGTCCTTCTTCGGTATGATCTAAAAGGTATTCCTATATTTACAGTTGAACAGCGAACTGGGCTATCACTTAGGACCTGGGCAGATACCCACGAATTGGGTCTCGTTATCTCTGTTGGAAACAGGGTTAGAGTTGCCAGCTGAGAATTGAGGAATCACAACAAAAAACCGCCGGGCGCTTGTCGCTCCGCGGTTTTTTTATTTAAGGTTTACGGTTGTTTCTGATGGTCGGCCGAGAAAAATTATTCTTGGTTGGTTTCATTGAATTACCGTTTTTAAAACTTGATGACTTACTATTGTGACTTGAGTTTTTCATAATAATATTTGATTAAAACTAATGGCGGAGGGTGAGGGATTCGAACCCTCGAGGAGCTTTAAAACCCCTACCTCGTTAGCAGTGAGGCGCTTTCGGCCACTCAGCCAACCCTCCATTTACCGTATGATAGTAGCAGTTTTTATAGTCTTAGACAACGCGTATTTACCCATGTGCTACAGTCACTGCAAAAATGTGGGCGGGGCGACTGCTCTGTAAAATTTTAATGGCTTCACTTAAGGTGGCGCCAGTTGTGGTCACGTCATCTATTACACAAACAATTTTACATTGTAAATTTGCGTCAGGTTTTATAGCAAAAGAATTTTTTATATTTTCCAATCTGACACTTCTTGTTTTACAAGAGACTTGAGACGGGGTGTTTTTAGTTTTAATTAATACTTCGGCCGCTAGAAAATTTTCAGGTGAGCGAGTACAAATTTTTTCTACTAATATTTTTGATTGATTGTAACCGCGAGCTTTAGTCCGGTTCGAGTATTGGGGGATGGGGACTAGTAAAACTTTTTGGTGGTAAAGAGTGTTTTCAAAATTTTGATCAAGATGATCTAAGATAGTTTCTTCTAAAAAAGGGGCCAAAACTTCAGCCACACTGCCCGCACTTTTAAATTTTAAATGCCAGATTAATTTTTTAATGATTTTATCTTGATAGGGGAAAACCGCAATAATATTTTCTGTAATTAATCTGTTTTCTGGGGTTAATTTATGTAAACAATCATCACATAAAATTTTTCCGACTCGAAAACAATTAACACAGCGTTCGGGGAGAAAAATATCCAATCCAATGTGGATAAGTTTAGAAAAAACACCACGCAAGTTTCCGTGTTGCATGGTATAATTTTGTTATAAAATATGAGCTATGTCCAATCCTTTTTCGAAGCTATCAGGTCTTTTTAATAAGAGCACCAGCGTTCTTGGTGTAGATATTGGTTCGTCTTCCGTTAAAGTTATTCAATTGAAAAATGAAAACGGTCGAGCAGTACTTGAAACCTATGGGGAACTAGCGACTGGTCCTTATGGTGATAAAGCTGTGGGCCAGGCAGTAACCTTAGCTTCTGATCAATTGTCGGCTTTACTGTCAGATTTATTTCGCGAAGCCAATATCACCACTAAACTAGGGGCTATTTCTATTCCCCTGCGATCTAGTTTGCTCGTCAATATTGAGGTGCCAGATATGCCTGAGGATAAATTGGCAACCATGATTCCAATTGAAGCTCGAAAATATATACCAGTACCCATAACTGAAGTTATGCTCGATTGGTCTATTATCCCTGAATCCAATCGTTCCACATATATTCCTGGTCAGGCGCCAACTCCACAGCCTACGGGTGATGATAAAAATAATCAGGTCTTGGATGTTAAAAAATTAAAGGTGCTGATTGTAGCTATTCATAATGACACCTTAAGACAGTATGAACAGATCGCTAAAGATTCTAAAATAGATACAGAATTTTTAGAGATAGAAACTTTTAGTGCCATGAGAGCATCTATTCAAAGTGATTTTGGGGTGACGGCGATAGTAGACTTGGGAGCGGTGACTACGAAGCTTGTGGTAGTAGAGCAAGGTATCATCAGATTGTCACACACTATAAACAAAGGCGCTCAAGATATTACTTTAGCCATTGAAAGATCGTTGTCGGTGCCTTTTATTAAGGCGGAAGAAATAAAAAGAGAAGTTGGGCTGGTGGAAAAGTTTGGCGACAAAGATATTGGACAGACTATTAGTCCCATTACTGAATATATTTTCTCCGAAGTTAATCAAGCTATGGTAGAATATCAAAAGGATTATAGTCGGAGTATTGATAAAGTAATTTTAATTGGTGGTGGAGCAATGCTTAAAGGATTATTGCCGATTGCCGAAGAAAGATTGTACGCTCCAGTTATTTTAGGCACACCATTTGACCGAGTAGAGGCTCCTGCTTTTCTGAAAAATGCTTTAAATAATATTGGGCCAGAGTTTGCGGTTTCGATTGGACTAGCACTGCGATTGTTACAAGAAGACAAAAGAGTTTAAAATATAAATAGTTAAATTTTTTAATAAAAAAACATGATGGTAGATCAAAATCAAACAAGTTCTTTCATTCCTAAACAAGGAGCGGTGTCTACTAGACGCGCTCGGCGGGAATCGTCTTTGGGTTTGCTCTTGTTGATCTCTCTACTTTTGTTGGGAATATCACTTCTAGTTTTTGCTGGTAGTTTTGGTTACCGAGCGGTTTTAGATCGTCAGGTGAATAAACCTTGTGGTGGTGATGGTAGTGCTTGTGGACTTAAAGCCACCGTTGATCGGACACGGGAAGAACTTGGGATTGAAGAAATTATTCGTTACAGTCGTTTGGATAAAAAAATGACCGCTGCTGCTGGGTTGATTGATCGACATATTTCTTTGGTGCCTTTGCTTGATTTGATTGAAACAGAAACTCTGCACACTGTCAGATTTAGTGCGATGGTTTTTAATGTGGATGGTGGGGTGACTCTAGAGGGGGTGGCGACTAGTTATGCCGACCTCGCCTCTCAGGTAAAAACTTTAGAAAAAAATCCTGGAGTGAAAGCCGTAGTATTTTCTGATGTCGATTTAAATGATGCGGGGCAAGTGGTGTTTACTGCTAAATTATTGCCAAATTCAGACCTTTTAGTTTTTAATACGAATTAAAATGATTAAAAATATTATTTTACCAATTGTTTTTTTAGCTCTGGCTGGCGGTATTTATTTAGGTTTTACCGACACCTTAATTAATGGTGGCGATTCTATATTTTTTGGTAATAATAAAGCTAGTATTGTAGAGTTGCGCGCCGAAAAAATAGCTCTAGAACAAGCTTTAAATGATGCTAGAAAATTAGAAGAAACTGCTGCTAATTTAAGAAATGTTATCGCGGGTCTTGATCAAAATAAGATTGCTCGGCTAGATGACTTTCTGCCAGACTCCGTCGACAATTTGCAGTTGATTGTTGATATCAATAATATCGCTGGCCGGTCTAATATGACTTTAGGTGAAGTGGTTTTAGCTGATAGTAATCCTAAAAATGTCACACCGAGTAGTGTGGGGGCAGTACCAGCTGTGGAAACTACTAAAATTACTTTTAATGTGACTGGTTCTTATTCTGAATTGAAATCATTCCTGAGAGATTTATCAAATAGTTTGCGTCTGATAAATGTTTCAAGATTAGAATTTGATACCAAAGATAGTGAAACCGGAGAATATACTTATAAAGTCGATGTCGAAACTTACTGGCTAAAATAAATATTATGAATCAATCTAAAATTTTAATTAATATCCTGATCTTGTTGTTGGTTTGTGGTTTAATAATATTTGGTTATTTTTTCTTCTTTGGCCCCGAGGATGAGGTGGGTATTTCGACAACTTCAACTAGCGTCGCCAATCCTAATGTCTCGACAGAAACTTCTGAATTTCTAGTTTTACTAAGGTCTCTCCAGTCAGTTAAATTGTCGGGCGAGATTTTTAATAATCCAGTTTTTGCGACAGAATTAGTAAATTACACCACGCCTATCCCTAGTCGACCTCAAGGCAGATCCAATCCTTTTGCGCCTTTAGGTACGGCTAATGTTTTCGGAGGTGAGACGGAGGCTGTTGAAGAATCTATTACTGCCGAGACTGTAGAGAATTCTAGTGATGATAATATTTCTAGCGATCAAATCCTAGAGGCAGAAATGAATGCTACTGACCAGGCGGTAGAGGATGATTTTGCTAATTAAGATTTATATATTATGAGTGACCCAAAAAATATTCCAATTGCCAAGTTGGGGGATAATAATATCGAGTTCGATATTTTGCAGTACATACCTGAAGATGCGGCCACTCACTACAAAATTTTACCCTTAGATTTTAAAGATGGTGTTCTTAATGTGGGCATGGTTGACCCAGATGATATAGAAGCTCGCGACGCTCTGCAATTTATTGCCGCTAAAAATAATTTACCGTTTAAAATTTTTCTAATTTCTCCAGAGGATTTTGGCCGGGCGATCAAAAATTATGAGGGTTTGGGGGGTGAAGTGGACGAGGCTCTTGATCAATTTACTTCCGAGAATGCTGCCACTAAAAATAATAATGAAGCCGAACTGATTCAAGATGGAAAGCAGGTGGCTACTGGAGAAAATAATATAGTCGAAGAAGCGCCGATCACAAAAATTGTGGGCGTGCTTTTGCAACATGCGACAGAGGGTAATGCTTCAGATATTCACATTGAGCCATCTAAAGAAAAAGTCAGAGTCAGGTTTCGAGTTGATGGAATTTTATATACTAGTTTATTTTTACCAAACACGGTTCATGAAGCGGTGGTCGCTAGAATAAAAATTTTAACCAATATGAAACTAGATGAAAAACGTAAACCACAAGATGGTCGTTTTTCAGCCAAAATAGGGGGGCGTAAAATTGATTTTCGTGTTTCCACTTTCCCAACTTATTTTGGCGAAAAAGTAGTGTTACGTATTTTGGATCCAGAAAAGAAGATGATCACTTTAGATTCTATTGGTTTGTCGACTATTCAAAGAGAAAAAGTGGAAGAAATAATCACTCGCCCTCACGGAATGATTCTCTTGACGGGGCCAACTGGTTCGGGAAAAACTACAACATTGTATTCAATGCTAAATGCACTTGATAAAGAAAAATATAATATTGTGAGTTTAGAAGATCCTATTGAGTATGACATTAAAGGTATTAATCAGTCTCAAGTGAGAGCTGAGCTCGATTATACTTTTGCTAATGGTCTGCGGTCTATTTTACGTCAGGATCCCGACATTATTATGGTGGGTGAAATTCGTGACAAAGACACGGCTAAGCTCGCAATTCAAGCGGCGTTGACCGGACACTTAGTATTTTCCACTATTCACACTAATAGTGCGATTGGAGTGGTGCCAAGGCTTATAGATATGGGTGTTGATCCTTATCTAATTCCGCCGACCCTCATTATGACTATTGGTCAGAGATTAGTACCTTTATTATGTTCTGATAGCAGGGAAGCGATACCTGTTGATGGCAGTATAAAAGTGATGATAGATAAACAATTTGCTGACTTAGGTGAAGACTATAAAAAAGATATTGTGATCCCAGATATGGTTTATGAGGCCAAACCAACTCCGAGTTGCCCGTCGGGCACTAAAGGCCGAACAGCAGTTTTTGAAATGTTGCCCATGGATCGAGAATTGGAGAGGATTATTTTAAAAAATCCCAACGAAGAGGAGATTTACAATTACGCTCGGTCCAAAGGTTACCTGTCGATGCGTGAAGATGCGATGAAAAAAGCTTTTGAGGGGTTAATTCCTTTTGCTGAAGTTAATAAGGTTTAAATATTTAATAAAAAATAACAGGTGTGTGTAAATATCTTGGCGTAGATTCTGGTATCGTGAGATAATAATTAAAATACATTAGTATAATTTTACTATGGCTGAATTTAGAAAAAAATTAGAAGATTTAATTTTGATAGTCACTAAAGAAGGTGGCTCCGATTTGCATTTGACGGCTGGCGCTTATCCTACTATTAGAGTCGCTGGTGATTTGGTGCCTTTAGTCAATCAACCGAAACTATCAGCCGACGATACAATGGGGATGGCGATGGAAATTTTAAATGAACGTAACAAAAGTCGCTTTTTAGAAGAAAAAGAAATAGATTTTTCTTATAGTCCGGACGGGGTGACTCGTTTTAGGGGCAATGCTTTTTTTCAAAGAGGTTTAGTGGGGATTGCTTTACGTTTGATTCCAACTCATATTAAAACTTTTGAAGAATTAAATTTACCACCAGAATTAGCAGATTTTACTAGACGGGAGCAAGGGTTTTTTCTAGTGGTGGGTCCAGTTGGTATGGGTAAATCGACAACTCTAGCGGCTATGATTAATCTTATAAATAGAGAACGAGCCGAGCATATCATTACCGTTGAAGACCCGATAGAATATTTGTTTACTAATGAGAGATCTATTATTGATCAGAGAGAAGTTCGTTTTGATACCAATGATTTTCAAGCGGCCTTACAGTCGATGTTTCGACAGGATGTAAATGTGGGCATGATTGGTGAAATGAGAAACCCAGACACTATTGCAACGGCGGTGACAGCAGCTGAGACTGGGCACCTTATTTTCTCCACCCTTCATACTAACAGCGCTTCACAAACTATTGATCGTATTATTGATGCTTTTCCTCCCAATCAACAACGACAAATTAGAGTTCAATTGGCGGGTAGTTTAAATGGTATTTTCTCGCAACGTCTGGTGCCTCGGATTTCAGGTGGCCTGATTCCAGCTTATGAACTTTTAGTAGATAATAGTGCTGTGTCCAACCTAATTCGTGAAGGCCGGACTGCTGAAATAGATGTGGTGATCGAAACTGGGTCCGATAAAGGCATGATTGATCTAAATAGATCTCTAGCCGACTTAGTTCGTCGAGGTGAAATTTCGGCTGATACTGCTTATCGTTTTAGTATGAATCCAAGAGGTTTGGATCGTTTACTGTAAAAAAATATGTTATTTAAATACGAAGCTACTACTAAAAATGGGCAAACTCAAAATGGCAGTATAGATGCACCTAGTCAGGATGTAGCTATTACTTCGTTGCAGAGGCGTGGGTTAATAGTGATTAGTGTGATTGCTGAAGGCACCCAAGGAATGTGGGGTTTTAATAATGCGCCTTTGTTTGGTCGGGTCAATCCTCGTGAAGTAGTAATTTTGTCTCGGCAAATTGCCACTTTATTTGAAGCTAAAGTTTCAGTGTTATCTACTTTTAGATTGTTGGCCACCGAATCCAGTAGTGTGATTTTGCAGAAAAAATTAACCCAAGTGGTTGATGATATTAAAAGTGGAGTTAATATTTCTAGCTCGTTAGCGAAGCATCCAGATGTTTTTTCTGATTTTTATGTCGCCATGGTGCGGTCGGGAGAAGAGTCGGGAAAATTGTCCGAAACTTTTACCTACTTAGCCAATTATCTTGATCGATCTTATGCTCTCGTCTCGAAAGCTAAAAATGCTTTGATCTACCCAATGTTTATTGTGATTTCTTTCATTGTGGTGATGATTTTAATGATGACTTTTGTGATTCCAAAATTAGCTGAAATTTTATTAGACACCGGCCAGGAATTACCGATTTATACTAAAATTGTAGTGGGTATTAGTCAATTTACAGCCGATTACTTTTTCGTTTTTATTTTTATAGCGGTGGCGATAGTAATTTTCTTACTTCGCTATTTACCAACCGCTGATGGCCAGATGGCCTTGTCTAAATTTAAATTATCCGTGCCTTATATTAGTCGGATGTATCGTAAATTTTATTTGTCTCGAATCGCCGATAACTTAAATACCCTAATATCTTCTGGGGTTTCAATGGTGCGGTCAATTGAAATTACAGCTGAAGTGGTAGGGAATGAAGTTT
Source organism: Patescibacteria group bacterium (assembly GCA_030917625.1). Classification (GTDB taxonomy): domain Bacteria; phylum Patescibacteriota; class Minisyncoccia; order Phycocordibacterales; family XYD1-FULL-46-19; genus JAUPUJ01. Next base: position 23,488 of record JAUPUJ010000001.1, on the reverse strand, counting down.
ATCGAGAGATTTTAGAAGAAACCGCCGAGATGGTTAAGGCTGGTAATGCGGTGTCGGATATTTTTGATCGCCACGAAGAGATTCCGAGTATTATGGTCCAGATGATTCGAGTGGGTGAGGAGTCGGGAAAATTAACTTTCGTTCTCGATACTTTGTCCAGGTTTTACCAGCGAGAAGTTGATAATGAAGTCGACACTTTGGTGGGTTTGATCGAGCCGGCGATGATTGTATTACTTGGTCTGATGGTGGGTATTTTGCTGACTTCGGTCCTCGTGCCGATTTATAATGTTGCGTCGAGTTTCTAAGGAGTGTTACAATGAAATTTAAGTTAAATTTAAAAATTATTAAAAGTTAACCTTTAAGTTTTTATGATAAAAAAATATAATCGTGGATTTACGTTGATCGAACTGTTGGTGGTTATTGCCATCATCGGTATCTTGTCGGGAATTGTGATTACAGCCTTGTCTGGAGCGAGAGATAAGGCCTATGATGCTAAGGTGAAGGCAGATTTAGCTGGATTTAGAACAGCAGCTGAATTATATTACAATAATAACGGTAATTCATACGGTGATTTATGTAATGAAAACCCTACTACTGGACCATATCTATCTGATTTGGGTCCGTCTGCGAATTGTAACTTCTCTTCTGATGAGCAGCAATATGCTATTGATGCCGATTTGAAAACTGGTTCTTGGTGTGTTGATAGCGGTGGTAATGCCGGGGTTGGGGTTGTTGCTAATTCTGGAGGTGTTTGTGTTTTGGAATAATAATATTAGTATTAAAAACCCTATTTTATTAAATAGGGTTTTTATGTGGACAAAATTCAAACAATTTATCTAATAAATGTTATTATATGAATTATATGAAATCATATAAAAACTTAGAAAGAGGATTTACTTTAATAGAATTACTGGTAGTCATCGCTATTATCGGCATCTTGTCTGGAATTGTGATCACAGCTCTCTCTGGAGCGAGAAGTAAGGCATCTGAAGCCGAAATAAAGAGTAATTTATCTGGTTTTCGAACCGCCGCTGAGCTGGTTTATATAGACAATGGTAATAGTTATGAAAATGTATGCGGTGATCCTAACACAAATCCATATATAGCAGCCTTACCAGAAGGTGGTTCTCGATGTGTACCTGGAGTGCAAGATTATTCTCTAGCCGCTACTATAAATACAGAAGGTGATAGTTGGTGTGTAGATAGTCGTGGGTTTACAGGGTTTGGAGATAATGCCGGTACCAATGCTCAATGTTCAGCTTCTGCTGAGTAAATATAGTTATTTCATTGTGGATATATTGTGTCAGTAATATTTGGGTTTAATGTTACAATTTAAAAGTACATAAATGACTTCTACAGCTTCTAAAAAATATTTTTCTGTAAGTACTTTTATTTTCGGCCTAGCCGGAATATTGATTAGTTTTCTAATTTTGTTTTGGACGGTAGATGCCCAAACAGCTTCTGGTTTATCTGGTTATGCTTGGAGTTCTAATATTGGTTGGATTCAGACCAATCCTGTTTTTGGTGGAGTCACTTTTTCTAATAATGTTTTTTCTGGTTATGCTTGGAGTTCTAATATTGGTTGGATAAATTTCAATCCAACGGGCCCTTATCCAGAAAATCCTCAAACTGGTGTTCGTTTTAACCCGACTAATAAAAGTATTACTGGTTGGGCTAGAGCTCTGTCTTATGGCGGGGGTTGGGATGGCTGGATAAAAATGTCTGGCACTGCCTCAAATGGTAATACTTATGGCATAGTCTCTAATCCAACTGGGCTACTATCTGGTTATGCTTGGGGTGATGATGTGGTGGGTTGGGTAGATTTTTCTCGCGTGACTTGTAATGGGTGTGCTACGACATTACCTACTGTCCCTACTTTGACAGCTTCTAAAACTGGTACCGGTAGTGGTACAATTACCTCTGTTCCAGCTGGTATAAATTGTGGAGCCGCTTGTGGTTCTGCTTCTTTTGCTTATGCAAACGGAACTAGAGTGGTGTTAACAGCTCAAGCCGGCGCTAATTCTCAATTTGGAAATTGGTCTGGGTGCGACATAACCTCAGGTATGACTTGTACTGTGAATATGGCCACAACTAACAGATCTGCTAGTGTGTTGTTTAATAGCACTGGTGGCCCTAGTGACCCAACTCTAACAGTAGTTAAAACTGGTACGGGTACTGGATTGGTGGTTTCTAATCCTGCTGGTATAAACTGCGGTAGTGATTGTAATAATATCTATACTAGGAATTCATCTGTAATTTTAACTGCAACTACCGATGCCAATACTGAAATAACTTGGTCTAGTAACTGTGTGGTCGGTTCTAATCCAAATCAATGTACTGTGGTAGTAGATCAGTCTAAAACAGTAACTACTACTTTCGATAGAGAAGTGTCTGGTGATGATGACAGCTTCACGATTGAGGGTTGTACTAACGAGATAGCTGGTAGATGTGTCCTTGTTGTTCAATGTGATAAAGTTGGCGTTGATTGTGCTGGTGATGAAGTTTATTCAGATGACAATTTTACTGTAAATTACACAGGTAATAGTGAAGGACCAGTAATTTATAATTTTAGTACGACTGGTTCTCCTATACCGGAGTGGTTACGCATTACTGATTGTAATAGTAGTACAAATAATTCTAGTTGTGTGTCTAGCGTTGGTTCAGGTGGGACAATTTCTAGAACCGGATCCTTTGTTCTTAAAGCAAAAGAATTATTAATGTCAGGTGATACTGTGCCAGGTTCCTATGCTAAAATTGTTACAATAAGCACAAGTCCTGACAATAGCTTCGAATTCATCTTAAGATTGATACCTAAGTCAGGTGGTGGTCAGTAAAAACATTACTTATGGAAATAGTTCTATATTTGTTCGCTCTAGTTTTAGGCCTTGTTATTGGTAGTTTTTTAAATGTAGTTATTTTGCGTCATGGTACAGGGTGGGGGTTGGATGGGCGTTCCAAATGTTTATCTTGTGGCAATAAGTTGACTTGGGTAGAGCTGATTCCCGTTGTCAGTTATTTAATACAAGGTGGTCAGTGTAAAAAATGCCACAGTAAAATATCTATACAGTATCCGATTGTAGAGCTTTTAACGGCACTCCTTTTTGTAGGAGTTACCATAACTGAAATTAGTGAAGCCTCCCTTTATTCTTTTGGAGGTTTTATTCATTTGGTATTAGTTTGGTCTATAGTTTCTTTATTGATCGCCATATTTGTCTATGACTTTAAACATAAAATAATTCCTGATGAATTTGTGTTCACCTTTATTATCTTGTCAGGAATATCTTTAGTGGGAATTATTTTCGATAGTGGGATGACTGAGTTTATGATTAGGGTTTTGCACGGTGTTTATTCTGGTGGTTTATTGTTTATGTTGTTCTGGCTCCTGTGGTTTTTATCCAAAGGTAAACTCTTGGGTTTTGGAGATGCTAAATTAGTCTTTGGTTTTGGGTTATGGCTTGGCTTACCAGGAGCATCTTTTGCTGTCGCAACCGCTTTTATTATAGGGGCGGTGGTGGGTCTTGTTTTAATAGGAGTTAGTCAAAATCGTTTGTTGTCTCGAAGGTTTCCGATGTTTACTCTAAAAAGTGAAATACCTTTTGCTCCCTTCCTTATTTTAGGAGCATTTATTAGTTACTTTAATATTTTTTAATGGCCTTAGTTTTGAGAAAAAAAATAAATTTGGCTGAGCGGGGATTTACGATGCTAGAAATGTTGGTCGTCACTGCCATTGTTCTCATTATGAGCGGTATTATTATCGCTTATATTCCACAGTTTAGAGATAGATCGTCTTTGGATTTAGTGGCTCAAGAAATGGCCCTTAATATTAGAAGTGCTCAAGCTTTTGCTTCTGGTGGGCGAGTGGGAGGTAGTGATAGTGGTTTTATTGATTCAATTCCAAGTTACGGTATTTATATGACAGCCGGAGATGTTTCTCGATTTTTTATGTTTACTGATGAGGATAATTCTAAATTTTATGAAGAAGGCGATGATGCTGATTCTGTTTTTGAAAATTATGATTTACAGGGTGTTTATATAAAAGAATTTATCGTGGATGATGAAAATGTAGGGGACGGTGGAACAGTCGAAATAACATATACTAGGCCCAGTTTGCAGGCTAATATTTGCTATAATAATGATTGTGGAAAAAATAAAGTGGAGATCGTTCTTCAGGGGCGAAGATCTGATGTGACTAGAACTGTGGGTGTTCATAATAATGGCCAGATTAGTATTTATTCCAATCAGTAATAAAATATATATATGTCAGTTGGTTATATTATAAAAAATAAAAAAAGAGGTTTTACTCTAATAGAGATGATGGTTTCTGTGACTATTTTTTCTATTGTTACTCTAATAGTAAGTGGAGCTTTTATAGTTTTAGCTGATATCTATCGTCAAATCCAAAGCAATCGAGCGGTTATAGATAATCTAAACTTAGCGATGGATACTATGACACTCCAAATGAGAGAAGGTAAGAATTATAATATATCACAAGGTCAAATTAGCTTTGATGAGTATATTGTTGAAAATAATGAATATGTACCAAGTGGTCGTTATTTAACTTATCGCCTAAAAGAAGATGGTAGTGGTATTTTAGAACAATGCGTAGATGAAAGTTTAGATGATGATTCTTGTAATGATTTAACCTCATCGGAAATAAAAGTAGAAAGACTATATTTTGAAGAACAGAGAACTGATATTCCGAAGCAGATTTTGGTGGTTTTAGATGGAGTTGCATCAAATAAAAAAGGTCTTGAATCTAGGTTTTTATTACAATCGACTTTATCTCAGAGGAATCCATAAGTCATGAAAAATTTTTTTAATCAATCAGAAAAAGGCTTTACTCTAATTGAGACTTTTGTGGCCGTCTTAATTTTAGTCTTTGCTGTGATTGGACCCCTAGGTCTTTTATCTAGGGCTATAGCCGATGGTAATTACGCTAAAAATCAGGTAACCGCCTATTACTTAGCTCAAGAAGCGGTGGAGCTTTTTATTAATCAACGTGATCGTAATTTAGAAGAAAGTCCTAGTGATTGGTCTGGGGCCTTTGATAATTGCAGTCAAAATAATCCTTGTCGAGTGTATTTTGAGGACGGTTTAAGAATTGAGCCGTGTATTGGCGATGGTTGTAAATTATATATTATTGATGATCGTTATACTCATGAATGGAGCGACGCTCCGTCTCTGTTTAGTCGTTATATATATTTATCTGAGGCTGATGATCGAAAAGCCAATTTGTCGGTAGTGGTGGAATGGATGAATAAAACCCAGCCTGTCAATTTTACTTTAAATACTCAAGTTTTTAATATTAATTATGGTATATAACAAGAAACGAGGTTTTGTAATTTTATACGCTGTTATAGTGGCCAGTGTTGTATCTCTTAGTGGTATTTTATTGGCTAATATAATAGTTAAACAGATTATACTTTCTTCTATTGGTCGCGAGTCTCAGTTTGCTTACTATGCTGCTAATGTTGCTAATGAGTGCATTAAGAATGGTTTAAATAATGATTATTTTGGATTTTATATAGATGATATTTTTCTGGAAGGAGAGAGTAATGAATTTTTATGTGATTTAAGGATTGTAGAGCAATCTGATTTAGAAGATGGCAGTGGCCAAAAATTTGAAATTGAAATAAATACCGACAACAATACTTGTACTAAAGCTGAGTTAATTATTAAACAGCCGGTAGATGATTTTAGCGAACAGTTAGTTATTGCTAAAGGGTATAATATTTGTGATGAGAATCATCCTAGAAGAATAGAAAAGGTTATTTATAGAGATAATAGTGACATATAAAAAGTGTTGTTTTTCGCCTATTTTCTGTTTTAATTAGGTAATATGAATAAGAAAGAAGCCGAAATTAGGCTCCAAAAACTGCGCGACAGTATCGATCATCATCGCTATTTGTATCATGTGGAGGATAAGCAGGAAATTTCTGATAGCGCCTTAGATTCCCTTAAGGCAGAATTGGCGACTTTGGAGTCTGAGTACCCAGATTTAATCACCCCAGATTCGCCGTCTCAACGTGTAGCTGGTGCCCCTTTGGATAAATTTGAAAAAGTAAAACATGAGGTTTTACAGTGGTCTTTTAATGATGCTTTCTCGGAAGACGATATCAGAGATTTTGATAAGAGAATTAGAAAATTATTGGGCTCTAATCATAATCCAACTTACACTGTTGAATTGAAAATAGATGGCTTAAAAATAGTTTTAACTTATGAAGATGGCTTGTTAAAGACAGCTGCGACTCGAGGTGATGGGCAGGTGGGAGAAAATGTGACGATGAATGTGCGAACTATATCTTCAATTCCACTTAAATTAAAAAATGAAATTAAAAAAGTTATTGTTGAGGGAGAAATCTGGCTGCCTAAAAAAGAATTTAATAAATTAAATGAAGACCAAAAAAAAGCCGGTAAAGCTCTTTATGCTAATCCTCGAAATGTAGCCGCGGGAACTATTCGTCAATTAGATCCTCAAATTGTGGCCTCGAGAAATTTATCTAGTTTTATTTATGATATTGCGAGTGCTGATTTTAAAATACCAGATACTCAGTTTGAGGAATTGAAAATGCTTCAAAGTTTAGGTTTTAAAGTAAATGATAATTTTGAATCATGTCCTACTATTGAAGATGTAATTCTTTATTGGAATAAATGGAAAAAAGCTAAAGATAAATTACCTTATGAAGTTGATGGGGTGGTGGTTAAGGTTAATGAAAGAGAATATCAAGATCGACTAGGATTTACTGGTAAGGCGCCACGCTTTGGTATTGCCTTTAAGTTTCCAGCCGAAGAAGCAACTACTGTGGTCGAGGATATAATTTTACAAGTGGGGAGAACTGGTGTGGTGACTCCGGTGGCAGTTTTAAGGCCGGTGCTCGTGGCTGGTTCGACTGTGTCTCGAGCCACTCTTCATAATGAGGATGAGATTAAGAGACTTGATGTGAGGGTGGGTGATACGGTGGTCATTCAAAAAGCGGGGGATGTGATCCCTGATATTGTTAAGGTGCTCACTGAGATGAGATTGGGTACAGAAAAAGAATTTTCTTTCCCTAAAAGTTTGCCAGAAGTCGGTCCAATAAAAAGAGTTCCCGGACAAGCTGCTTATAAGGTGGTAGATAAAAATACCGCAATTCAAAAGAGACGTAAATGGTATCATTTTGTAGGTAAACATACTTTCGATATAGAAGGTTTGGGCCCTAAGGTGATTGATTTACTTTTGGATAATCATTTGATTGCTGATTTTTCAGATATTTTTACTCTAAAAAAAGGCGATATGGTAAACTTGGAAAGAATGGGCGAAAAGTCTGCCGATAATCTGTTAGAAGCGATCGCTAAAGCTAAGGCTATTACTTTGCCGAGATTTATTTTAAGTTTGTCTATTCCTCAAGTTGGCGAAGAGACAGCTCTACTTTTAGCTAAAACTTTTGGGAGTTTAGAAAAACTTATGAGTGCCAGTTTTGAAGATTTAAATAAAATAGATGGTGTTGGTCCTGTGGTGGCCCAAGAAATTCAAGATTGGTTTCAAATAAGTTCTAATTTGAAAATTGTTAAAGACTTACTCGAGTTTGTAAAAATAGAGCCATTTAAAATGGTGGATCTTAAAGACAGTCCTTTCTACAATAAAACAGTGGTTTTCACGGGGGCCCTAAATCAATTAACCAGAGATGAAGCTAAAAAGCGAGCACGAATTTTTGGGGCCAATATATCGAGTTCGGTGTCTAAAGATACTGATATGGTGGTGGTTGGTGAAAATGCTGGCTCTAAAAGTGCTAAAGCCGAGGAATTGGGAGTGAAGATTTTATCAGAAGACGAATTTTTGCAGTTAATTAATCAAAAAAATTCCTAATATTTAATGCCCATTGTGATTGAGAAATGGTCTTTTAGGTGTTATGATTCAAAAATATGATTAGCGAACATGAAATAGAGGTCCTATCTGATTTGGCCAGAATAGATTTAAGTCCCGAAGAAAAACATTCATTCCATCACGATTTGGAGTCGATTTTGGGCTACATTTCACAACTCCAAGAATTGCAAGAAACTCAACCAGAAAAACAAGATCTTGGTTTAGTTAAAAATGTAATGCGATCTGATACGCCTAGTCACGACAGAAAGCAATTTACTGATAAGATTTTAGCTAATGCCCCTAATACAAAGAATGGTTTTATTGAAGTGAAAAAGATTTTAAATAATGACTAATATTGATTTAAAAAATTTAACCATCGCTAGCACACAGTCTTTTCTAAAAGAGGGAGGCACCGTCGAATCTGTAGTGCAAAAGTATTTAGAAGAAATCGAACAAAAAAATTCAGATCTAAATGTTTATCTGGAAGTTTTTTCGGATGCCATAGAGCAAGCGAGAGCGGTGGATCAAAAAATTAAAGAGGAAGGCTTAGAAAATTTGCCTTTGGCTGGTGTACCGCTTGCGATAAAAGATAATATTTTAATTGAGGGTAGAAATGTAAGTGCTGCCTCGAAAGTTCTTGCTGGTTATAAAGCCACTTATGATGCGACTGTGATTTCTAAATTAAAATCAGCCGGAGCGATATTTTTAGGCCGAGCTAATATGGATGAATTTGCTATGGGTGGTTCGACTGAAAACTCAGCTTTTGGAGTCACTAAAAATCCTTATGATGCTGATAAGGTCGCCGGGGGTTCTTCTGGTGGCTCAGCAGCAGCAGTGGGGGGTGATATGGCTCTAGCCTCTTTAGGTTCAGATACAGGAGGTTCGATTCGCCAGCCAGCCAGCTTTTGTGGTGTTGTTGGGTTAAAGCCAACTTATGGTGCAGTCTCTCGTTTTGGCTTGATTGCGATGGCCTCGTCTCTAGATCAGATTGGTCCGATTACAAAAAATGTGGCTGATGCCGAAACTATTTTTAAGGTTATTGCTGGTGCTGATGAATTGGATTCTACTAGTGCCCCGTATGAATTTAGTGAGCAAAAAAAAGAAGTTTTAACTATTGGTGTACCTTATGATTTTATTGCGGAAGGTGTTGACGGCGAAGTTTTAGAAAATTTTCATCAAACTATAACTAAATTAAAAGAAGCTGGTCATATTATAAAAGAAGTTTCTTTACCTAATTTAAAATATTCTTTGGCCGCTTATTATGTATTAATGCCGGCTGAGAGTTCTAGTAATTTGGGTCGTTTTGATGGTTTGCGTTATGGACTAGCTGGCACAGGGGATAATCTTTTAGAAGACTATAAAACGGCGCGGGCGGCTGGTTTTGGACAAGAGGTGAGACGGAGAATAATTTTAGGTACCTATGTGTTATCGGCTGGTTATTATGATGCTTATTATGGTAAAGCGGTGGCTGTGCGTGAACTAATCAGAGAGGATTATATGAAAGCTTTCGATGAAAAAATGGGGGGAGTGGATGTAATTATGACTCCAACTGCGCCGACACCGGCTTGGACTATTGGTGATAAAGATGGCGATCCTTTAAAAACTTATTTAGAAGATATTTTTACAGTTCCAGTTAATTTGGCGGGTATCCCAGCTTTGTCAGTACCAACAGGTTTTAATAAAAAAGGATTACCACTTGGGGTTCAAGTTTGCGCTAATTATTGGGGGGAAAATACTTTATTTAAAATTGGGCAAGTAATAGAAAATTTTACCAAATAAAATATGTCTTATTACGTTAATCCTGTTTATATTTATTACAAAATTTATGACTGGTTTCAAATGGTTTTAAATTTTACTATTCCTCATTATGTAATTTTTTGGTTTAATGTAATCTGGTTGTCTTTTAGTATTTTGCTCATAGTTTTTATTGTTATGATTTGGCTGAAAAGAGAGAAATTAATTACTTTAAAGACTAAAGAATTAGAAAAATCTGTAGTTAAAAGTATTACTGAAACCGAGACGAGGGAAGAGTTGGTGTGGAAAAAGATTACTAACTATTTAAATTCAACCAACCCTTCCGATTGGAAACTAGCTATTTTGGAGGCTGATACTTTGCTAGATTCTATGATCTTGGGTATGGGTTATAAGGGAGAGAATTTGGGGGAGCGATTAAAGACAATAGAACCAAGTGATTTTAATACTCTAAATGAAGCTTGGGAGGCTCACAAAGTTAGAAATCAAATTGCTCATGAAAGTAGTTTTGAATTATCTCATAAAGAAGCCGTTAGAGTTTTAACTTTATTTGAAAAAGTATTTAAAGAGTTTGGATATATTTAAAATAAAAATACCACGGTAAGGTGGTATTTTATGCATTGTTGCGGGAGCCGGAATCGAACCGGCGTCTGGAGGTTATGAGCCTCCCGAGGTACCTCTCCTCTATCCCGCTAAGGTGTCTAAACACTACCATGATTTCAAGTTTAGTGCAATATTTTTCATTGCAAAAAAGCTCAGAAAATGCATAATTTGTAGTGAAGTTTTTGTCGGGGTAGCTCAGTTGGTAGAGCACGGGACTCATAAGCCCGGGGTCGTGGGTTCAAGCCCCACCCTCGACACATGACATTTTGGATTGGTTTTGCTAGACTAGGATGTCTCTAAAAGTTTGCGGTCGTAGCTCAACTGGTTAGAGCACCCGCCTGTCACGCGGGAGGTTGCCGGTTCAAGTCCGGTCGACCGCGCAAAACAAAAGCCCCCTTTGGGGGCTTTTTGTGTGCAAGGTCGAAGAAACTGAACTGCTTCAGTTTCGTCCGGACTTGAAAGACTTTTTATTGCTGAATGAGAGAAGCGATATGAAGTTAAAAAGTACCCGCGACCGTAGGGCGAAAGTCCGATCGAACCACTTAAGGATGTCCCAATGGGGGCTTTTTGTGTGATTGTATGGAAAATCTATTGGTGGTAGAAATTTAGACTTAAAATTTGCTATAATCAAATATATGAACAAATATTACATTTCAGGCTTTATTCTGCTATTACTAGTTATTGTGGCTGGGGTTTCCTTTTTCATGAAGGATAAAGAACCAGATGGGCCAATTATAGATTCTGTGGCCACCAGCACTAATCCCTTTACTATTGCTGAGGAAGGGGATCAATTAATAGGAACTGAGTTTAGAATTCCAGGTTTATTTGATACTGTCACTTTAGAAAAAGGAGTTAAAGATTTTAAACTTTCAGGCGCGGGAGGTGATGGGATGATTGTTTACTTAAGTTCTCATGCGGTTGAAGTAAATTTAGGTGAAGTTAAATATTTAGTCGCTCCGATAGTGGCTGGTACTGGCGGGACAGGAAATTTTCTTTATCTAGTTTTGTATAAAGAAAATAATGGCAAGTGGGAGCAATTAGGCGATACTCTTTTAGGTGATAGAGTGTTTTTGAATTCGCTTTTAGTTGATGATAATTATATCGAGCCAAAAATTTTAGCTACTCTTTTGGTTCGAGGTGAAAATGAACCAATGACCGCTGAGCCGACTATAGAAAAAACTGTTGCGTTTGAAATAAAAAATGATTCTTTAGAAGAAACTGTTTACTATGCAGAATAAAAAAATTTGGTTTAAAAGAAAAATTTATGGTTGGGGTTGGTACCCTGCAACTGTCTCTGGTTGGATTGTGACTTTAATTTATGTGGTGGCGGTAGCTTCTCTAGCGAGTGCTGTTGCCGAAGGCGCTGACAAAAAAGAGTGGTGGTTATTTTTTGTTTTGCCAACCATGCTTCTGACTATTAGTTTTATTAGAATTGCTTATAAATATGGCGAATCTCCACGATGGCAATGGGGCCAGAAAAAAGATGATAAACTTTAGTATAAGTGGATAATTTATTTAACTAAAGACCTAATCTATATTAGTATATAGGTGTATGGTTATTCTTAGTAAGCAGTTATTAAATAAGATTTATCTAAAAGAAGGAAAATCTGCATCAGAGATTGCTTCTCAATTAAATATGCCTGTTAGTAAAATAAATTACTGGCTCATTAAATATAAAATACCAAAACGTTCTATATCAGAAGCAGTGTATAGAAAATTGAATCCAAAAGGAGATCCTTTTCAGGTTAAAAAGTTAGTGGATAAAACTGACTTTTTTCTATTTGGTATGGGTATCGGCTTATATTGGGGCGAAGGCACAAAAGCAAACAAATATTCTGTTAGATTGGGTAATTCAGATCCTTTGTTAATAAAAACATTTATAATATTTCTAAATCATGTTTATGGGGTTGATAAGAAAGATTTAAAATTTGGATTACAAATCTTTAGTTCTATGGATAAGAATAAAAGTTTGGCTTACTGGACTAAGTGCCTTTGTGTCAATAAGGATCAGTTTTATAAAGTCATAGTTACTCCATCTAAAAAAAGGGGTACTTATAGAGTAAGAAATATAGAAGGTGTTGTGACTGTGTATTTCAATAATGTTAAATTGAGAAACGAGATTAATGATGCCTTGAAAAAGACAGTAGAAGATATTAGTATACTGTATTAGTGATACAAATTAAGTTTGTAGCCAATGTAGCTCAGTCGGTAGAGCACTCCCATGGTTATTGAATAGCCCATTATTTTGAAAACGAAATAGTGAATCCCGAATAACGGTTAAAGTCCTAGAATTAGGATAAGACCGTGGCGACATTCTCGCCCGAACGACTGACAAGGGGCGCTAAGTTGGTTTTTGCCAATATGCGTAAGATACAGTCTAGTCCTCTTATAAGCTTTAAGTGAAATAGAGGTGTAAACGAAGGGAGAGGTCATCGGTTCGATTCCGATCATTGGCTCATATTAGCGTTTGCTAATTTAGCGAACTGAATTTTAACTATTTATGCAAATAAAAAAGATTGGCCATTGTTGCTTGATTATAAAATTAGAAAAAATTACTATTCTTACAGATCCTGGTTCTTTTACTACGGAATATAATAAAAATATAAAAAATATAGACATTGTTTTGATTACCCATGAACATAATGATCACATTCATGTGGAGTCTTTAAAAGAAATTATTAAAAATAATCCCCAAGTAAGAATTTTTACAAATACAGCTGTTGGTAAAATTATTGATGGTTTAAATATAAAATATGAAATATTAGAGGGGTTGGACAAAGAGGAAGTCCTCGGAGTTTTAATAGAGGCTTTTGATGGTAATCATGAAGAAGTATTTGAGAATGTGGGCCAAGTTCAAAATACGGGTTATTTTATTGATAATAAATTATTTTATCCTGGTGATTCTTATTGTGATCCTAAGAAAAAAATTGAAGTTTTAGCTCTTCCCGTAGCTGGTCCATGGTGTAAAGTTGGTGATGCGATTCGGTATGCAATAAAACTAAAACCCAAAAAAGTTTTTCCGGTTCATGATGGAATGTTACAGATAGATAAAATAGGGGGAGCGCATAAGGTTCCAGAAAATGTTTTGAAACAATATGGTATTAATTTTATTCCGATGGTTAGTGGAGACGAACAAGAATTTTAAAAATGTCCGAAGAAAATAAAAAAAGATTAGAAGAGATTGAAGTTCTGATGAATGCTAATGATTTTTGGCAAGATAAAGACAATGCTCAAAAAATAGTCAAAGAATATAATGATCTTAAAACCTCCATGTCAGCAGTGGGTAGTTTTGATAAATTAAATGCTGTTATGACTATTTTTTCTGGCGCTGGTGGTACCGATGCCGAAGATTTTTCTCGAATATTATTGGAAATGTATATGAAATATGCCGAAAAGGCTAATTTAGCTATTAAATTTATACATGAAAATAAAAATGATCATGGTGGATTTAGGAATGTGACTATCGGGATTGAAGGCAAAGGTGCATATGGTATACTTAAAAACGAATCTGGAGTACACCGTTTGGTACGCGTCTCACCCTTTAATGCTAAAGGTCAGAGGCATACATCTTTTTCAATGGTGGAAGTAATACCAGAATTTCCCAAACCGCAAACTATAAATATACCGCCTGATGATTTGGAAATAGACTTCACTCGATCGAGTGGTCCTGGTGGACAAAATGTTAACAAAAGAGAAACTTCAGTTCGCATCGTTCATAAACCAACTGGTTTAGTGGCAGAATCTGATTCTGAAAGAACTCAAGAGGCTAATCGTAGAAAGGCCCTAGCTTTACTTGAGGGTAAGATATATAAGAAGCAAGAAGAAGATCGTAAAAAAAGTGAAGCGGGTCTCTATGTTTCTAAAACTACAGAAATTGAATGGGGCAATCAAATTAGATCATATGTTTTGCATCCATATAAGATGGTGAAAGATCATAGGACAGATGTGGAAACTAGTGATGTCGACGGTGTGCTCGATGGCGACTTAGAAAATTTTCTAGAAGCCGAAAAAACATTATCTTAAAAATTTATTTATGATTCATTTCGATAAAGTTAGTAAAGTGTACTTTGACAAATGTCACGCCTTAGAAGACGTGTCTTTTTCAGTAGAGCCAGGAGAATTTGTCTCGATTGTTGGTCACTCGGGAGCAGGCAAATCAACCTTGTTAAAACTTTTAATTGCCGAAGACAAACCAACCAAAGGTAATGTTTTCTTTGAAGGCGTCGATGTTCACTCGTTGAAAAATAAATATGTGCCGGAATTACGACGTCGTATTGGGAGTGTGTTTCAAGATTTTAAATTACTACCAAATAAAACTACTTATGAAAATATTGCTTTTACGATGGAAGCCGCTGGGCGTGATGACGAAGAGATCGCTCTAGATGTACCCCATGTTTTAGATTTGGTGGGGCTGTCGGACAAAGAATTTCATTTTCCGTTTGAACTTTCTGGTGGTGAGCGCCAACGAGTAGCTATTGCGAGAGCGTTGGTTAATCAACCAGATCTAATTATTGCCGATGAGCCAACTGGTAATCTTGATCCACTAACTACTCATGAAATTATGGAAGTGTTGAAAAAAATTAATGAAATCGGCACAACAGTTATTTTAACTACACATAATAAAGGAGTGATTGATAAATTAGGCAAAAGAGTTATCACTTTAGAAAAAGGGCGTTTGGTGCGCGATGATAAAGAAGGGCGTTACGTTATTTAATTTTTGTAAAATATTATGATTAAAATCAAAAGAGTAGCAAAAGCGGGGATGACAAATTTTTGGCGTAATAGTGCGGTCGCTATTGCTTCTATATTTGTGCTGACAATTACATTATTTGTAATCGGGTCTTTAGTTTTAGGTAATGCTTTTTTAAATTCGACTCTAACCAGCATTAGAGAGCGAGTGGACATTAGTGTGACATTAAAGCCAGAAGTATCAGAAGACGTTGTTTTGTCTTTACAAAAAGAGTTGGAAGCTTTGCCAGAGGTTAAATCCGTAACCTATACCTCAAAGGAAGATGAGCTCGCAGCTTTTAGGGAGCGTCATGTTGATAATATTCTTTTGATTCAATCTGTAGATGAAGTTGGTAATCCTTTTGGAGCTAGACTGGCGATTTTAGCCAATGATCCGACTAAATATAATACCGTCGCCACTTTCTTAAATACTTATAATGAAAAATCCGGGGCAGGAGATACAACTGGAGTGATTGATCAAATTAGTTTCAAAAAAGATATTGTGGAAAAGCTATTAGCCATTATTAGTACTAGTCAGACTATTAGTTTAGTACTGAGTGTGCTTTTGGGTCTAATGTCAGTTCTGGTGACTTTCAACACTATTTCGCTCACTATCTATAGTGCTAGAGAAGAAATCTCTGTCATGCGCCTGGTAGGAGCTGATAACCCTTATATCCGGGGACCGTTTATTGTTGAAGGCATACTGGCTGGAGCCATTGCGTCTTTTATTGCGATGTTTTTACTTTATCCAACTGTCATCTGGGTCCGCAGTACAACCGCCGGAGTGTATGGTGGTATTGACCTAGTATCTTATTATGTTTCGCATTTCCCACTTCTTTTTGTGATCTTACTTGGCTCTGGTATTATATTGGGGACAGTATCGAGCATGCTTGCTATCGGCAGATATCTGAAAGTCTAGTTAGTTATTAAATTTAAATCTGATGAAAAAAAAGAGGACAAAATACATATTTGTCGTGGGCGGAGTTATGTCTGGTGTGGGTAAAGGCGTAGCCTCATCTTCTATTGGAGCTGTTATGACGGCTCGTGGGTTTTCAGTTACTGCGATTAAAATTGACCCATATATTAATATCGACGCTGGTACTATGAACCCCACCGAACACGGTGAGGTTTTTGTTTTGGATGATGGAGATGAATGTGATCAAGACATGGGTAATTATGAAAGATTTTTAGATACGAGTTTGTCTCGACTCAACTACATGACGACTGGCCGAGTTTATTTGGAAGTTATAAATAAAGAAAGAAATTTAGAATACGCTGGTAAAAATGTGGAAGTGGTACCAGATATTCCCAAAGAAGTAATTCGTCGTATTGAAAAAGCCGGGAAAACAGCTGAAGCTGATATTGTGGTGGTAGAAGTGGGTGGCACAATTGGCGAGTATCAAAATGTTATTTTCCTCGAAGCCGGACGAATGATGAAAACTAAATATCCGGATGATGTGGCTTTTGTGATGGTGTCTTATCTACCTATTCCTTCTAAAGTGGGGGAGATGAAAACTAAGCCGACTCAATATGCCGCTCGGACTTTAAATGGTGTCGGCGTGCAAGCTGATATTATTATCGCTCGGAGTGAAGTGCCGTTAGATAATAAAAGAAAAGACAAGATTGCTACTTTTTGTAATATCAAAAGAGAACATGTAATTTCAGCTCCTGATGTTGAGAGTATTTATGATGTGCCGATCAATTTTGAACGCGATAAAATCGGCGAGATTTTAGGTGAAATCTTAAAGCTGGGTAATCATAGAAAAACCGACCTCTCTGTATGGAAAGATCTATCAAAAAAGGCTAAAACCGTGTCTGATCCGGTCAATATTGCGATTGTAGGCAAGTATTTTAATTCGGGGGAGTTTGTCTTGTCTGATGTTTATATCTCGGTCCTAGAGGCTCTTAAGCTGTCGGCTTTTAAATTGGGGGTGAAGCCGGTGTTGTCGTATATTAATTCTGGTGACATTGAAACAGGAAAATATAAAGTGGCCGATTTGGCTCAGTTTGATGGCGTTTTAATTCCGGGTGGTTTTGGGACAACTGGCATTGAGGGTAAAATTAAAGCCATTAAATATTTACGAGAAAATAAAATTCCATATTTTGGATTGTGTTATGGTATGCAACTCCTGGTGATCGAGTTTGCTCGTCATGTGGCGAAGCTCGCTGGAGCATCCTCACGAGAGATTAATCCCGAGTCTAAAAATTTAGTGATCGATATTATGTCTGATCAGAAAGATAATTTAGTTAATAAAAAGTTTGGCGGGACCATGCGCCTCGGTGCTTACCCGGCAAAATTAAAACCAGGAACCTTAGCTCACAGTGTGTATGGCCAGGATGAAATTTCTGAGCGTCATCGTCATCGTTATGAAGTTAATCCAGAGTTTGTAGAGAGGTTAGAAAAAGCAGGCTTAGTTTTTTCTGGAACTTCACCAAATGGGAAATTAATGGAAATAGCGGAATTACCTAAAGCAGAGCATCCTTTCTTTTTAGGGACTCAATTTCACCCTGAGTTTCTAGCTCGCCCTTTTAATCCTCATCCTCTATTTACAGCTTTTATTTCAGCTTCTAAAAAACGGGGTGATGAGAGAAAGTAATTAGGGTGTAGGTCGTCGCTCCGTAAAACAAATTTTTAAAAATTGTTTTTATTTCGCTTCGATTGTAAAGTCTCTTATTTTTTGCTATTACTTTACTTGAGATAGTGTTTATTTGCCGGATCGTCTAATGGTAGGACGACTGGTTCTGGTCCAGTTAATCTTGGTTCGAGTCCAGGTCCGGCAGCTAGGTTGAATTAGTATGAGATACTTTGCAAAATAGTAAATATGAAAAATAATTACGGTTTGCCTAAAATTGAATTACAAAAGATTTTTGATAGAGATAAAGTCTGTGTTTATTGTAAAAAAGAAATGAAAAGTCACGAGGTTAATAATGAGCGAGTTGATTGGTTTACTATAGAACACTTAAATTATATGCCGCCATGGAACAACCCAGCAACTGTTACGATTTGTTGTTGGGCTTGTAATTCAAGTCGTGGCAATAAGAAAATAAGAGATTGGTTTGAAACCGCATATTGTATAGATAGAAATATAAAAGAAAAGACAGTATCTAAGTCTGTACAAAAATACTTAATTGAAGTGGAAGATAAAGAATAAGTCTATATTTATCTGCTAGATCTTAATTACTTAAAATATGGTATTTAGTAGATTTACCAAAAATTATATAATTACTATATGGAAAAAATTCCTAGTCTAAATCCTATATCTTCTGAACTCAAGAATCTTTTCGACGCAGATCAAGCAGATCGAATGGCTCTACATGAGGATTTAGATAATCAAGAACTTATGCAGAAGATGGTAGAAAATGATTCACATCGTCTACAACGAGCTGGAGAAATATATGAACAATATAAGTCTGGTTCGTTATCTTTGACTAACGGCGAATTGGTACAGCTTGCATTTCTATTCCAACATAGTCGGGACACAGAAGATTATTGGAAAGCTCACGAATTAGGAGAATCGGCTGGCGAAGAGGGAAAATGGATTGCCGCTGCCGCTGAAGATAGGTGGCTTTTATCAAAAGGTGAGAAGCAAAAGTGGGGGACACAATTTTTATACGGCACAGAGCAAGCACCTATGCTTTCGGATGAAGAATCTGGTGTTACTGATGAAATGCGAAAGGAGCGCAAAATACCACCAAGAGCTGAGCAGATGAAGGTTTATCAAGGAGATATTGAATAAGCTAATAGTTGTTTAAAAGGATGATTTATTGATGTATAATTTACTTATGAACTATCAAAATAAAAAAATTATTGTGCCTATAATTATTATCGCTATTATTCTAGTGGGCTATATTGCTATGCGTTTAAATAAGGATGTGGTGGCGCCACCCCTTGATGCGACGCCTCAAAACGTTACGCTATCTGGTACTTATGTATGTTTACCTCACCTTGATACAACTGGACCCCAAACTGAAGAATGTGCTTTTGGTCTGCAAACGACAGATGGTGATTACTATGCTGTAGATTTTGGAGCCTCAGTCGAGGCGATGGCCCAATTTCAAGCTGGTCAGAATATTACAGCTGAAGGCTTTCTGGTAATTAAAGAAGCTTTAAGTTCAGGTCAGTGGGCTAAATACAATATGAAGGGCATATTTACGATTACAAATACAATCGAACCAGATTCTGCAAATGGTAAACTTAATATTGATGTAGTGTGTGAATCAGCCCTAGCTTATATGAGTTTCCCCGACGGAGCTTCAGCTGAGGCTTTTGTGGCTGAGTGTAAAGAAGGTAAGCATCCACAAGTGATTGAGCAATATAAAGAACAAATGGGTTTGGGAGAGGGGGCAACAATTTAATTTTAAAAATATGAAAATAAGGGTTTTTGGTCTGTTATTTTAAATTAGAGTCAAGGTCTCGTAGTTAGTAAATTTTTGTTTATATTCAATTGTGTTTAGGGATGTTATTATATATGTATTAATTTTTATTTATATTAATTATGCGTTATATATACATACTATTGTTTACTTTGTTTTTAATTGTTTCTGTGGCAATAACACCGAGTGCGAGTGCTCAAGCCACTGTATCTGCTAATGTGACTCTTGAAGCTCAGATTGCCGAACTCTTAAAGCAGGTAGAGGCACTCCAAGCTCAAATTAAAACTCTCGAAAATACCAATACTAACCTTGAGAGTGAGTTAAGTCAGCTAAGACTCGAAGCAGGGCTCCGCGTAGGCTCAAGTGGTGAGGACGTTCGTTTGCTCCAGAAACTACTTGCTACCGATCCGACTGTATATCCAGAAGGTTTGGTGACTGGTCTTTTCGGTCCGCTTACCGAGAATGCTGTAAAACGTTTCCAAGCCAAGTTCAAGTTGGATCAGATTGGTACTGTTGGTCCTCAGACCCTCGCAAGAATTAATGAGATTCTGTGGGCCGCGGGTGTTACTGGTGATATTCCTAATGATCTTCTCGGTTCTCGGGTTAAGATCGAGGTGGAGGTAAAGAACGGCAAGCAAGAGGTAAAGATTGAAGTTAAGTGTGATTCAAGTGGCCAGGGAAACATTTGTAATGATGACGATGAGGAAGATGAAAGTGAAGATGAGAATGAGTTGGGAATAGAGGTTGAAATAGAGGAGGGGGTAGCGCGTGTGGATGTTGAGCAGAAGGGTGATGAATCTCGCTTCATATTAAATCTCACTGACCACTCAGCTATTATTGCAGAGCTTTCAACACTGCTTGGCTTAAACGAATCAGAGATTGAGTCTGTTATCGAATTTGAAGATGATGTAAATGAAGACGATGAAGATGATCAAAATGAGGAAGATGACGAGGATGAAGATGAAGATGAAGAAAGTGAAGATAATAATGAAGATGACGAAGACGAAGATAATAAAGATAATAAAGATAATGACGATGACGATGACGATGATGATGAAGATGATGTAAATGAAGATGGTGATGAAGACGATGAAGATGAGGAAGATGAAAGTGAAGACGAGGATTAGGCAGAAAATTTTCCAATAGTAAAACGACCGAGGTGCGCCTCGGTCGTTTTTATTTATTATGTATCAATATGGCACAAGTCAAATTTGCTCAAGTTTATCATATTTTTTTGCTAACTTATTCTAATTTAAATATTCCTCCTGAAAAAATAAAAATGTAAAAGAGGTAAAGAGCGAGGGGGGGGGGTAGCAATCTAAATGGTGTCTGTTACTATGTGTAGTAACAGCTAAATTTAAGATTATGCTTCTAAGAGTCACTAATATTCATAAAGATTACGGCACCGAACAGGTCTTGCAGAAGATCTCTTTTATCGTGGAAAAGGGCTTTAAGGTGGCGTTAGTGGGTTTTAATGGTACCGGGAAAACAACCTTACTTAAAATCATTACTGGTGAAGTGGAAGCAGATAAGGGTAAGGTAGAATTTAATAAAGATGTAACTGTTGGTTTTTTGCCTCAAGACCCAGATGCTTATAATAAGCAAAATGTGTTTGAGTTTTTGCAAGTCTATACTGGTGCGAGTGGCGAACTCTTTGAGCGCAATGTTGAAATTATGTTTGCTGGGCTCGCGCTCCCAAGTGAGATAAAAGATAAAAAAATTGGTGATTTAAGTAGTGGTCAAAAAACTAAAGTGTTTCTAACTGGTTTATTGCTTAAAAAGGTTGACCTCATGCTGTTAGATGAACCGACCAATAATTTAGATTTGCCGGCTCTGATTTGGCTTGAATATTTTTTGCAAAATACTAAATCAGCTTTTATGGTGGTCTCTCATGATCAAACTTTTTTGGATCATGTGGCCAATAAAATTTATGAAATAGATTGGAAAAAAAGAACCCTCGCTGTTTCTAATGGTAAGTATTCTGATTTTTTATTACGGAAACAAAAAGAAAGAAAAAGACAGTTACTTGATCATGAATTACAAAAAGAAGATATCGGTCGCTTGAAAGTGGTAGTTAGAGACAAGCAAGAAAAAGCTATTAAGGGTTCTAAATATCAAGGGACTGACAATGATCATATGCTTCGAGGGTTTCGCCGAGATCGGGCCGGGAATTCATTTAAAGATTCACGCATTATTAATAATCGGATCAAGAGGATTGAACTGATTGATAAGCCAGATGAGCGAAAAGATTTTGTGATTGAAATTAAGCCGGAAGACAATGGCTCGTCGAGTGATATTTTTATTTCTGATCTAATTTGTGGCTATGATACCGGCTTTCGGTTGGGTCCAGTTAATATGGAAATTCCTTTTGGGTCTCGGGTGGCGGTACTTGGTTTAAATGGCTCAGGGAAATCAACTTTTTTGAAAACTGTCACTGGAACCCTGGCTCCTATTTCTGGCAATATTAATATTGGCAGTGGAGTTAAATTTGGTAATTTAATGCAAGAACATGAGACGCTCGGTAAAGATGATACTGTTTTAGGTTTTCTTAAAAACAAAGTAGATTTAGAACCAGAGATTTTAGCTAATCATTTAATTCATTTTGGTTTTACCGAAGAACAATTTAAAACAAAAATTGGACACTTAAGTCCTGGAGGGCGAGCCCGGCTTTTGTTGGCGTCTTTTTCAGCGACCAATGTTAATACTTTGGTTCTGGATGAACCGACCAATCACTTAGATATGGAAGCCCAAGAAGCTTTAGAAAAAACACTCCAAAAATTTGAAGGCACAGTTATTTTGGTTACTCATGATCGGTTCTTTGTGGAAAAAATAGATAGTTCGGTTTTGTATGTTTTGTCTGAAGGAGTTTTTAATAAAATATCCAATTTTACTGAGTATGTAGCTGATATGGAACAAAGATCGAAAAAATTATTAAGATTATTAAAATTTTAATTTATCGCAATGCCTAAAAAATATTTAATTATTATTTTGGTTTTATTGGTAGCCGGGCTTGGTTGGTATTTTTATAGCACTAATTTAATGGCTGATATTTCAGAAGATAAGGATGCGTTTCCAGTGGTAAGCCAAGTGTCCACTCAAAATGATGAACAAGTGGAAACACCAGCAATAGGAGAACGCGAGATGATCACCGCCGCTAAGTTGGTTTTAAGTGCTTTGCGAACTCGTGATTATCAGAGGTTAGAAGAACTTACTAGTCCTTCTGGTCTGACATTAAATTTAACTCCGAGTCTCGATTTGCGAACTATCCACGCTAAGAAAGATGAGGTGTCTGAATTAAAAACAAATACCGAGACTTATTTATTTGGCTATACCGACGGGCAAGGAGAACCGATAAATATGACCACTGCTCAGTTTATAGATAAGTGGATTTATACTCATGACTATGAAAAGGCGCCACAAGTAGGGGTGAATAAAATTTTAGGTCAGGGCAATAGTCTAAATTCGATCATAGAAGATGTGGCACCACGAGAATTTGTAGCTTTTCACTATCCAGGAATAGACCCACAGTATGAAGGTATGGATTGGACAACTATTTATTTAATTTTTGATCAAATAGGTGGACAGTATAAATTGCGAGCCATCGCTAAAGATAATTGGACGATTTAGATTATTAGGACAAAAGTTTTAATTAAAAAATTTAATAAATAATATTTTATTATGAATAAAAAATATATTTTAGGTGGAGTAGTGCTTCTGGTAATTATTGGTTTTGCTCTATATTTTAGTGGTGGACAAGGGTCGTCGTTAAATAATGATTTACCTGGGGTGGATGTTGATGGTGATCCAGTAGTAAAGACTCTTAATTTAGATGGTTTAAATTTTAAGCTAGTTGAATATAATGGGGCTGATATTGATGCTGACCAAGAATATCCTTTGTCTTTCGAGAACAAAACTATTAGCGCTAAGTTTTGTAATGGTATGGGTGGCGAATATGTTTTAGAAGAAAATAAATTGACGGCAAATTTAATGGGCACTTTAATGTATTGTGAGACACCAACTGGAGTAATGGAAATAGAAGCAACTTTTGGTCGGATTTTAGGCGAAGGAGCAATGGTGATATTAGAGGGTGATAATTTAACTTTGTCGGGTTCTGGTGGTGCTGAGTTGGTATTTGTAAAAAAATAAGATTGCGGTCAAGAATTTAAAACCCCGTCAGCCTAGGCTGAC
>JAUPUJ010000021.1 GCA_030917625.1 Patescibacteria group bacterium | reverse complement strand
AGAAAAACGAATTGTTTTCTCGGGTGGAAATCATTAATTATTTAGTTTAGTTTACCCACTAAATTAACTGTAAACTTATATGTTATTGTAACATTTTTAGGTAGATAAATTAGAGAAAATGTATATGAAATTGGGGATAAATAATGGCTAAAATACAAGGTAAAAATCTTTTCCGGAACTTTTGATTTGCGCTCAAAAATAAATCATTGTAAGCTATATCTAGTTGTGAAAGGTCGGATTAAATACCCAACCCTATGGCTAAGTCAAAAATCAGGCTCCGCCTGTGCTGGCAATAGCCTCGCAACCCATCTGGTCGGATACTAGAGACAAAATCTGTCTTTGGTATCCGACCTTTTTATTTGTTTAATTTAAAACCCCACAATACTACCAGCTTCCTTTTTCGGTGAAAAATGATAGTATACAAATACTCGAGATAGGTACTGGCCAACCTCCCTCTTTTCCCATAAAAGGAATGACCACAGTTGGCTACCACAAAAATTAAGGGAGGTATAGTAGGGGCGACCGAATTACCTTTTCAAACCCTGAAATTTTTGTGGTTTTTTTATTGTCTAAATTCTAAACTCAATCACATCCCCATCTTTAACAATATATTCTTTACCTTCAGTCCGAACCAAACCTTTCTCCCGTGCTCGAGCCAGTGACCCAGCTTCCAACAAATCTTGCCAAAAAACTACTTCCGCTCGAATAAATTTTTCCTTAAAATCAGTATGAATCGCCATACCCGCAACCGGCGCAGTTGAATTTTGTTTTATAGTCCAACCTCTAGTCTCATCAGGCCCAGTGGTAAAGTAAGTCATCAGACCTAGCAACTTATAACTTTCGGTAATTAAATTATTAATTCCATCATCAGAAGCTCCGAGTTCAGCTCTAAAAATTTCCTTATCCCCCGCGTCTAAAGTTGATAATTCTTGCTCCACTCCAGCATCTACCACCACAAAACCTGATCCTTGTTCCTTGGCTAAATTTTCAAGCGGTGTCGTATCTACCGCTTCCCCGCCGCTTTTTTTATTAAAAACATATAAAATTGGCTTGATCGAAAGCAGATGCCAAGTCCTAGTGATATTTTTTTCGTCTTCGGTTAAATCTAAAGATGAAGCCAATTTTCCTGCTTCCAAAACAGTAATTATTTTCGTTAAGAGTTCATCTTCTTTAACTGCTTCTTTGTCACCTCGCTTTACTTCACGAGTAATATTACTTTTCCTTTTAGTCACCGTTTGCATGTCAGCTAAAATAAGCTCGAGATTTATAACTTCCACATCATTTAATGGATTTATTTCTCCTGCCACATGAGTAATATTTTTATCAGGAAAAATACGCACCACCTGAGCAATAGCATCCACTTCTCGAATATGAGCTAAAAATTGATTACCCAAACCTTCGCCTTCGGAAGCCCCTTTCACTAGTCCTGCGATGTCGGTAAATTCTATCGCTGGCGGAATAACTTTAGCTGAAGCACTAAACTGCGCTAGTTTTTCTAAACGATCATCTGGCACAGACACAATCCCCACAGACGGATCAATAGTACAAAAAGGATAATTTTCCGCCGGGACAGATTTTTTTGTTAGTGCATTAAAAAGAGTTGATTTGCCAACATTCGGTAAACCTACAATCCCAATAGAAAGTCCCATAAATTATTGTTGCAACTTTTTTAATTCGGCTTGATATTTTTTCATCACCATAATCGCCGCTTGGGTTTGATTTTCCCCTTTCTTAACTCGCTCTTGAGTCTCTTTGGCAATCTTCTGAAATAACTCAGGATTTTTGTTGATAATAGGTAAAATCTGGTCAATTTGAGCATCAGTCGCTCCTTGACGCTTCAACATTTGACGCATTAAGAAATCTTTAATCATAAGTTTAAATATTTTAATTTATTCTACTTTACCAGGCTTTAATGCTTCTAAATCTACCAAAAATATGCTAAATTAGCAAAGAAATAAGGGCCTTTAGCTCATCTGGTAGAGCGCACCCATGGCATGGGTAAGGTGAGCGGTTCGAGTCCGCTAAGGTCCACACTACTTGACATATTTTACTATTATGCTATACTTATCATTAGAGAGAGGACGGCCCATAGGGATGTTCCAAAAAAACCACCCGCCGATGGCTGTGGTAGGAAGACTGCCAGGAATTAAGTTTCTGATGGATGAAGGTATCTCTGCCCCCTCGCCACATAAAACCGCCGGTATCCTTAGGGAACCGGCGGTCTTTTTATTTCCTAAAATTACTTAAAGAAAATTACCATCTCGGCAGCCATATCACGCTCAGGCAAACCAGAGGCATTACTATTTTTTATAATTAGACTCCCTCGTTTATTAAAATCAGGAATGTCTTTAGTGTCAAAAACTATTTCACCTTCAAAGGGCACAAAATCTTCGGTCATCCACTCCCCTTTAGCTGTAATATAACCTTCAGCAATAATCAGGCCATCCCAGTTGGTCAACATCACTGGGGCTGTGGCTTCAAAAAACCAATTACCACGAGCCTCTCCAGTAATTTTAATCGGTGATGAAATATCTTTTTGTCCAGGTTTTGGGCTATCTATTTTAATTAAATCACTAGCACTACTGGGCACATAACTAATTTTTTCTTCGGTATTATTTTCCTCTTCCACAACCACTTCCTCCTCTTCTATTTCAATGTCTGGAGTCTTAATAGAATTTAAATACCAAAAAGACGCGCCCATTAAACCCACAACTACCACTAAAGCTATAATGTATTTTGTCATAATTTTAAAATAATTTATTTATTAAACTTAACTTATATTATAACGTTCTTAAAGCTTAAATCATACAAGCTTTAAACTATTTACATAAATTAATAAATGTGTTTATATAATAGAGGACAAAGTTCTAACTTTAATCATAAACGGAAAGGAGAAGGTATGGTCACCGTAGTATTGACCGCAGACAGAGATAATACCCTTGCGGGTATGTTGGAGGGGATGATTCACAGGGTTAACCCTGAAGCGGAAGTGGAAATTTTTGATTCCGGCGACGAAGTTATATCACATTACTTAAAGCGGGAAAAAGAAGAAGAGGCACAGGTAGTACTCGTCATCTTAGCTTTACGTCTCTATGGCGAAAAAAACGGACCGCAAGTAGCCAAACTCTTGAGGAAAAAAGGCTATGAAGGCCCCATCATTGCCTTTAGTGGGGGCTCAAAGAACCTCTGGGAGGAAATGATTAGGGATAAGAAGTTTTTCTTCCTCCGCAAAGCCGACGCGGATGATCTGGCAATCTTAAGAATAAAACTAGCAGCACACACCACTCCTATTGGTTGAGTTACATCGTTAACAAAAACCATTTTTAGGCGGCTCCCCGTGAGCTGCCTATTTTTTATTTTTACCTGACCATTTATTCATTTGACGTACCACCAGAAATAAAACAAAAGCAACTAGAAAAAAGTTTATTGTCGCTTCAATAAACTGACCGTAATTTAAAGTAATATTATTTAAACCAAAATCCCCTGTTTTTAAATTAAGAACTTTGTCTGACAAGTTTACTTTACCTGTTAGAGCTCCAATCACTGGATTAATAATGTCTTCAACTAAAGAATTTACAATATTATTAAAAGCCACTCCAATCACCACACCCACAGCCAGTTCTATAGCATTACCCCGCAGGGCAAAAGTTTTAAATTCTTCTAAAATAGACATACTTGATTTAAATATTATTTATAACAGCTTGCGCTACTATTTTAGCAACATTTTTATCTAAAGGCGATGGAATAATATTATCAAAAGTTGGATTTTCGACATAAGAGGCAATCGCTTCAGCAACTTTGATTTTTATCTCTGGCGTCACCATCGTCGCCTTAGCATCGAGTAATCCGCGAAAAATCCCCGGAAAAACTAAGACATTATTAATTTGATTAGGAAAATCGCTCCGCCCGGTAGCCACTACAGACGCCCCACCAGCCACAGCTTCCTCCGGCATTATCTCTGGAGTCGGGTTAGCTAAAGCAAAAACTATCGGGTCAACATTCATAGTTTTAATCATATCTTTCGTAATAGTATTTGGTCCTGAGACCCCGATCACCACATCGGCTCCAGTAATCACTTGCTCTAAATTTAAAACAGTATGATCGCCCTGGCACAAAGAATCTTCTGTCTGATATTTTTCAATTAATTTTAATTTGGAATCATTTAAATCAGTTCGATGATGACAAATTAAACCTTTAGAATCAACTAGACGATATTTTTTGACCCCAGCTTGGTATAAAAGTGTCGTAATAGCCGAACCAGCCGCTCCAGCCCCTGTAATGACAACCGTTACATCATTTATATTCTTCTTAACCACTTTTAAAGCATTGAGGAGCCCTGCCAGCACCACAATAGCTGTACCATGTTGATCATCATGAAAAACCGGAATAGATAATTCTTGTTGTAATCTCTCTTCAATTTCAAAACACCTCGGAGCCGAGATGTCTTCTAAATTAATCCCCGCAAAACTAGGGGAAATATTTTTTACAGTCTGAATAATTTCTTCTACATCTTGAGTTAAAAGACAGATAGGAATAGCATCAACACCAGCGAATTCTTTAAATAAAATTGCCTTACCTTCCATGACCGGCATCGCTGCCTCGGGACCAATATTACCAAGACCGAGCACTGCCGAACCGTCTGTGATCACAGCTACAGTGTTGCCGACATTGGTGTAGGTTCTCAAATCATTTTTATTTTCAACTATCGCCAGCGACACAGCCGCCACTCCGGGTGTATAGGCTAAATTTAAATCTTCTCTAGTATTTAAAGATACTTTAGATTTTATTTCTAATTTACCTCGTAATTTTTTGTGCAATTCTAAAGACTCGCTATTGATTTGAGACTGATCCATTTATTTTTTATTTACTGACTCAAGAGTGCTATACCAGAAGCAAAGAGGTCTTTGAAAAAATTCATTATTTTAGACAAGAAATCGAGAATTATTTCTTTAATATTACCTAGGATTGATTGAATTACATTACCAGCCTGACTTCTCACATCCAAACTTGCTAGATTAGATCGTAAATTAGTTGAAGTAATATATTCGCCATCAACATAAGGTTGCCAGAAAGATCGAAGTTCGGCATCAGTACCTGGAACATTTACATACCTTATAGAATCAATGTAAATTGAACTAGTGGCTGTATTCTGTCTCCAACTAGTCTGTAAACCGACAACTGAAATCTCATCAGCCAATAGAGGTTTTTGGCCCCGATGATGATCCACCATTGTTCCAGAACCGTAAGCAGCCACGAAATCTACAAAAGGAACAGTTACAGTTACCCACTGATTGTTTGGTATCATTCTCCTACCATGATAAACTGCAAAATTTTTACTAGTTGTACTAGCTTCCGATAATTGATAGGTATAACCATTAGACCCAGCTAAACCTGACCAAGGAAATACCCCTCCATCTGGTGTAGATAAAGCGATAAAATCTATCGCATGGTTTGTAAACCTATCACCAGCTGATTCAACTCTCATTTCAAAAGAAACAGCATTGGTATTAGCATTAGGAGTCCCAACATCATGAGCTGTAAATCCTGTCCAAGCTAACTCTTCACCGGTCTTACTAGTTATCAATAAGGAATTTTCTCCGGTGTTAGATCTTGGATCAAGAGACAAAACAGGAACTTTTTGGGCAGTAGTTGGCCAATTAAAATTCACAGTGAAAGCTCTTGAAACATTATCTTCAAAAGCATCGATCATTTTTACTAAAGTTGGATTAGTAAAGGCAGGAAAGGTTTTACCTTTACCACTATTGATCACCTCAACATCATCAATCAAAACCACCATGTTTCCAGAAAATATTCTGTTATCATTATTAGAATTATAAGGTATTACATACAAAGCTGTTGGTTCTTGGACCCAGCGAGTATAATGAATAACTTCTTCACCTTCTAGATTTTTAATATTACCAGAAGCTCCATTAGTGCCTCCACTATAATTAGCTCTCCTCATGTTTCTAATAAGATCAGAATTCAAATCAAAATCACATTGGATCCAACCATCAGTTAATGGGGTACAATCATCATTATCTGTTGGTGATAAGTATTTTACTTTAAGAAGCACATCACTATTACCTAACTGACTCACCGGCGAACCAAAAGTTAGCCCTATTTCACCACTAACACCTTGTTCTATTTTAAATTTAGCTCGCAAAGTATCAGCTCTTGGACTTAAAATATCGGCTACTCCGAGCGGCATTCTCACTGCACTCCAAACAGATTTAAAATCAGCTAAGCTGTTTGGCATGTTAAAACTAGTAATAGCATCTTTCATAGACTCATTGATAGACATCCGAAGGTATTTATTGGTTCCAGACTGTACTATATCAAGAGTCGAAGATGCTCGACCCATGGTCGAATCATTGGGATCGCGACCCCAAGTGTGGTACCAAATATAACTAGGAGAATACATACCCACATTATTACTTTGAAAATTTTGAATCATCCCAAATGTGCCATCATAGTTACCACTTGGAGGCAATATTGGAGGAAGTGGTTCTTCTTCTGGGGGTGGAGGGGGTGGAGCTTCACCACCATCACCTCCGCTATATGTGTAACCATATGATAAAGGTAAAGGATTTTTATGATTACTCTCACCTGGCTTCCAAGACTCTGGTACATCTACATTCGATCCTAATAAAATACCGAATAATTTTACAATAGGTGAATGCGTTTCATTGACAGTAAATTCATCATTTTGAATAAAAGTTCGAGCATCAGCATATTTCCTTAGCTGAGGCCTAGTTTCAAAAGCAGGGTAAGTCACATTCTTACCATAATCATAGTAAACACCCCCGCCAAGATCACCCACACCATAAACTGGTATACCAGGCATCGTCGGCATATTTTCTAAACGCATAAACGTCACCGAATCTCCCCATAAAATATTAGTCGGAGATTTGGAACCCAAACCAGTAACCCAAGACATCCCCATTGGGTTAGCGCCCAGTACATAATCAGATATTAAACTTAATATATTAAAATCAGCCTGGCGATCAGCGGAAGAAATACCTCCCAGTTGCATACTAGCATCAATATCCTTAGTATATTTGTTAACAGCCGTGGCTCCCCCCCAAGTAATAGCCCCTCCCACATTTCTACCACTTCTATGAGCACTACCATTTTCTATTCTAGCAATAGTCGCTACAGTTTGATTTTTAAAACTATTAATAGCCTTTTGTTTATAACCATTATTAGCACCATCACTACCTAAGTATCCTAGAGCATAATCAAACATTAATGGTTGTCTCTGACTTGCAGTCCAAGCAGCAGTCCAATATTCAGAATTAGTAAAAGAAGGTAAAGGTAATGGATTACCATTCGGATTCTCCATCATATAAAGCCATACAGACTCAAACATTGTTTTATATCGAGCCTCCCCTGTTAAACGATATAACTCACTAGAGGCATACATCATTGGTCCTCCAAGGGTATGATTTATCCCTTGACCTAGAGCATAGTCATAGGCCCTAATGGCTCGTTGACGCAAATCTAACGCTTTTTGGTTATTAAATGGAGCCACCAATCTAGAAGTTTGCGCAAATAAGCCAGCTACTCTTAGAGTATGGTAAGGATCGATACTAAAAGTCCAATAAGGGAAATTGTCGACATCTGAATAAGAAAGTGGTGGGTGTCCATATGATTCGACTCCAGACCTAACACCACCATTTGCTTCTTGTAATTGTTCCCAAGCAGCTAAGCTCCATAATATCTCGTCTAATAAGTCAGGGATACCATTACCACTTTCCGGAATATTTAATTGATTATCTTTAAAAGCATCGGGGTTTAATTCATAAGCTCTCAGTAAATCCCTACCTACCTGATAGTGAAATTTTCTAATATCAAAATCTCCGGCATCATGATGTCCTCCAACTAGAGACCTCGGGGTGTCTGTTGGCGGGGTAGTTTGTGGTAAACTCCCAGGAGGTACCGGTACTCCTTGTCTTGGAAACATGCCTTCGCAAGGTAGTCCATCACAACTTTTTTCAGCTTCATAAACTATCGGGTGATCTTGAGGTCTGTCACACCAATCGGTGTATTGGCAGTCTAAATCACGACCCCAACGATTTAGAAACAATCCTCTAGCAGTTACATAAAAAGCTTTCAGGGTGGCTAATTCACTAACCATAGTCCTATATGACACTCCCACACCTGGCAATTGAACCCTGTAATAAGAAGTGTCATTAGCTGGCACAGAAGTCAAACTCACCTCTTTGACTGGAGTTCCTGCTTCCACATCGTTACTAGATCTCAAAACTACTGGTATATTAGAAACTGTTTCTACTTTTTCAACTAAACCATTTACACTATCAGTCAAAACATTAGCATTGGTAGGAAAGTTATTTAAAGACAACCCACCACCATCACCCATCCAACCAGAAATATAAGCATATCTTCTAGTTGCTCTGGGATTATAACCCACTTGATTTAATTGAATGACTGGGGTCTCTAAATATTTATCACTAAAAGGAATAATTACATTATAATTATTTGGTCCGTCAACGTCCAAAATTTCATCACTACCAATACTTTCACCCAATTTAATAAATATTCTATTCTCCACATCAAGCAAGTTATCCATATTTTGAGTCACTTTACCAATAGGACTGACGACATCGTAAAAATGTCCTACTGGAACAGATTCTCTATAAACATCAGTCACAGGAATTATAGAACCGTCATTTCTTCTAATAACCCATGGTCCATCTTGCCAAGTTGGTCCTGTATATCCAATTATTCTATCAACTCCTTTATCAAGCCAATTATCACGAGCAGAAAAGGATTGAACTCTTTTATCCTCCATTACAATCATTAATACATCGGGAGCATATAAATGAACTGATTTCATCGGGCCCGCCAGTACTGCTGACTGGCCACCTTTTGTCTTGGTATAAGCTTGGTAAAACTTACCGCCTCCAACCGCTTCCACTCTAATAAAAATATCAGTATTAGCAGATAATTTTTCAATTCTATAAGTTAAAGTAGCCGCCGACACAGTTGTGATTTCTTTTCTTTTAGCCGGTATAGCTAAATGAGATGGTTCAGCTGCCACAAAAATCTTATAAGCTGTGGCCCCATCTACCGCTTCCCAACTGACAGTTAGACCATCAGAAGATACATTGGTTACTAAAGCATCCCCGCCTGAGTCTGGATCTGTGCCGTCTAAATTATCAGCTAAGCCATTTGTTAGACCAGCCAAAGTCACGGCTGTACTCGGTACATTATCTAGAGATGAGTAAATACGATAATTTCTACCTGTCTGATTATAATTATAAGCAAAAATATTTTTACCAGCTCCTAGAGCTTGGTAAAGTTTAATATTATCACGACCAGTATTCGTAAACCGAACTCCTGTTAAAGCTAAAACCATTGACCCTGGTCGAGGTTTGACATCAACATCAACTTTATTATCAAAAGTTACCGCTTCTAAATTTCCGCCCAAAGTTGGAGCTTCATAACCAAAAGCAAAATTTTCAATACGACTATTTTTAACATTGATTTTTGTCGGGGTATTACCGGAAGCCACAACCCCAACACCGCTACCATTTATATTAGCTCCTGTTAAAGTGACATTTTCTAAATTAACCACAGTACTGCTAAGGGTTTTTACACCATCAGCATCAGTCGCTAAATTTTTGATATTTAAATTGGTAATATTATCTCCATCCGTAGTTTGTCTATTTTTTAAATAAAGACCAGCACCCAGAAGACCTTCAGCTTTATTGTTGTTAAAGGAAC
>JAUPUJ010000020.1 GCA_030917625.1 Patescibacteria group bacterium | reverse complement strand
CTCTTCTTTACGGCCATAAACTATCACCGGCAATAAACCTTCGTTGCGGGAGGCTTTTAATTTCTTACCAAATAGGTCTCTTTTTTGAGCATTAAGCTTTAACATAACAGAGGAGAGTATATAATAAAATACAAATTTTGCAAGTTATTCCCCTACTAAATAGCGCTTAATATCAGCCTTGGTGCCTCCCACCTTTTTACCAGGATTAAATATATTTAAGGGATCAAAAATATCCTTGACCTCTTTGAAAAGTCCAACTAAATCCTCCCCGTACATCTGTTTTAAATATGGAGTTCTAATAACCCCGTCATTATGTTCCGCAGTAATTGACCCTCCAAAAGCAATGGTTAAATCATAAACTTTGTCTGACAACTCCAGAATAATGTCTTGACTAGCCTCATCTGTCATATCTAAAAGCGGTATAATATGAAAATTACCATCCCCCACATGCCCCGCAATGGTATAAATTAGCCGGTA
The DNA here is from genome assembly GCA_030917625.1 of Patescibacteria group bacterium. Taxonomy (GTDB): domain Bacteria; phylum Patescibacteriota; class Minisyncoccia; order Phycocordibacterales; family XYD1-FULL-46-19; genus JAUPUJ01. The sequence goes on along the minus strand of JAUPUJ010000020.1, from coordinate 9,406 downwards.
ATCATCCAAAATAGTTTGGAGTTTAGGTAAAAATTCTGGTAAGAATTCTGGCCTCACGATAATATCATCAATAAAGGGCGCTGTTCTTTTACCTGAAACTTTGTGCCGCAACAGACTGAAAGATTCATGACGAATAGTCCAATACTTTTTAGCTTCTTCAACATTGGTAATATGAGCAGTCAGTTTAAACTCTTTCAGGTCACCAATGATTTTAGCTATTTTATTATTTATAAGCACTTCATCATCACCCTCCAGTTCTACTAGTAAAACCAATTGAGGCAACCCGCCTTTTAAAAACATTTTAAATTCGGGCCAAAAACTCAACATTAACCGGCCTAAATTTTTTATATTCATTTTTTTCGCCAACTGTGGCAAAAAACGAATCGCTAATTTAAAAGTATGATTATCGTAAGACTCAATACTGTCAGGATCAAATTTAAGTAAAGTTTTTACGATTTGACCCACTTCCTTAAGTGATGGCAAAAACAACACTAATAATCGACTATGTTTTTCTACTGGCACCAACCCTAAAGTGGCTTTAGTAGTAATACCAAGCGTCCCCTGAGCTCCCACTATTAATTTATTCAAATCAAAAATTTCACCGTCCCACACATTCCACAAATAATAACCAGCAGAATTTTTAGACACTTCGGGTTTCGCTTTTTGAATAATTTCTTTATTGGTTTCGATTAAATTAAAAATCTGCCGATAAATGTGGCCTAAAAAATTATCTTGAGCCATTAGTTCTTCTAACTGCAATTTAGAAACGGGCCTGATTTCATATTCCAAACCATCCGCTAAAACCACATTCATTTTTCTAATATATTTTTCCGTCTTTCCGAAGCGCAGATTTTTTTCACCCCCAGAGTTATTGCCAATCATACCGCCGATAGTATTTAATTCTCGCGAAGCGGTAAAACTAGGTAAAATTTGATTGGTTTTTAAAGTTTCCCGATCAAAATCTCTATAAAAAGTACCCGACAAAGTTTCTGCTTCATTTCCATTCACCACCACTTCACCTTGCATATATTTAACAATATCAACCACAATAGAATTATTTAAAGGTCCACCCGACATACAAGTACCCGCTGCTCTGACTGTAATCGATAAATCGGGATAATCTTTTTTATATAAATTTACAATCGATACCAATTTCTGAATATCCGCCGAGTTTTTTGGATAGACCACGAGTGCTGGTAAAATTTCAAACAAACTCGCATCATGACTATATGATTTTAAAATCTCGATCTCATCACTAAGATCACCAGATAATTCTCTGGCCAAGTGATCAAAGACAATTTTTGGAAAAGCCATGGTAATTAGTTTAAGAAGCAAATAAAGTTAGAAACTCTGTCGTCTTTTTTTCGATCGCCGTCACTACTGGCAACATGATTTTATAAGCAGCAATCTCATCGGCATTTTCCTGAAGGGACAACTTTAGAGCATCTTTATAAGCAATCCTCAGATCAGTATTAATATGAATAATAGAGATGCCAGCGGCGATCGAGTCTTTAAAATCATCTGAAGTAATACCAGAACCCCCATGAAGCACTAACGGCACTCCCGCCATCTGTCTAATTTGTTTAATAAGCTCTGTATCTATTTTAGGATTGGGTATATCTCTCAAAACTCCATGTAAATTACCCACTGCTGGCGACAATAAATCCACTCCTGTTTGCCTGACAAAATCTAAAGCCAGTTCTGGAGTAATTTTCAATTCCTGATTTAAAATATCTGCCGGGATTTGATCAAAAATTTTACTCGATGTACCAATATAACCAATTTCTCCCTCTACTAAAATATCAGGGTTTTTTTCTTTAACATAAGATACGGCCTCTTTAGTAAAAGCAATGTTTTCATGAAGAGGTAATTTACTCCCATCAACCACTATTGCATCAAACCCAGCCTCTACCACTTCCTTCACTCCCTCCATAGTATAAGTATGATCGGCGCTCAGAAAAATAGGATGATTAAATTCTTGTTTTAAACTATCAACCAGCGCCCTGGCATTTTTTACTCCAAAAAAATTCCTCTCGCCTTCAGATAAACCTAAAATAATAGGTAATTTAAGAGAAACAGCTGAATTAACTAAACCCTTAACGGTTTCTATATTGGCAAAATTAAAGTGGCCGAGCGCTTTTTTTTCAGCTTCATACTCGTGGATCAAATCAATGAGTTTTATCATATGTGAATATTCTATCATAGACACCAAAACTCGAGAACTATTCATCTTCTTTTAAATACTTTTATGTTAAAATAATGACTAATCTTCTTAATTGGTTATCAAAATCTAATTATGGACAAAACTTTTAATTTTATCTCTATAGGCGACATTGTGACCGACGCTTTTATCACTTTAAAAGAAAGTGAGGCTGAGGTCGTTTGTGATAATACTGGCAAAGCCTGTAAAATTTGTATGAATTTTGGAGACAAAATCCCCTACGACTCGGTGACTGTAGTACCCGCTGTCGGCAATAGCCCTAATGCTGCCGTCTGCGCGCACAGGCTTGGTTTAAAGTCAGCAGTCATTACCAATATTGGTGGTGATGACGATGGAAAGGAAGCTATCAAGGCTTTAAATAAAAATGGGGTTGATACTAGTTTTGTCACTATTCATAATAATAAAAAAACTAATTATCATTTTGTACTCCGACTAGGAGCCGAACGCACTATTTTGATTAAACATGAAGACTATCCCTATACTCTACCTGATAATTTAGAGAATCCCGATTGGCTTTATTTAAGTTCTTTGGGTGAAAATTCTCTACCTTTTCACAAGATAATTTTAAAATATTTAGCAGAAAATCCTAAAGTTCGTCTCGCTTTTCAACCGGGAACTTTTCAAATAAAATTAGGTTTAGATAATCTAGCCGACATTTATAAAAGATCGTCTCTATTTTTCTGTAATGTCGAAGAAGCTAAAAAAATTCTAAACGAAAAGGATGCTGATATTAAAACTTTGGTTAAAAAAATGTACGACCACGGACCTCAGATTGTAGTGATTACCGACGGACCAAACGGCGCGTACACATACGACGGCATGGAAATATGGCATATGCCCATTTATCCTGATCCCAAACCCCCAGTCGACCGCACTGGTGCTGGCGATTCTTTTGCTGCTACTTTTACTACACTCATAGCCCAGGGCCTGTCGATACCAGAATCATTGCGGCGAGCCCCGATAAACTCTATGTCAGTTGTTCAATACATTGGTGCTCAAGAAGGACTACTCTCGGTTGAGGCTTTAGAAAAATATTTAGACGAGGCTCCAGAAAATTACAGATTAGAAAAAATAGATTAAGAACAATCCCCCGCAGGCTTCGCCTGCGGGGGATTTAACCAATTTCAATATAAAAAATAAAACCCCACAGTGCGAGCCGGTCACGATGGACAGGGCCGAGCACTGGGGGCTGGGAGTAATGTGCAATTGAGTTTTTTCGTCGCAACACAATCAACAGAGTAACGAGCCTAATCGGGCTCGTTACGGGGTATCATATACCTTCGCATCTCGACATATCCTCCTTTCACCAAGTTCAGGTTATCGCCGCCGTTCGCGCGTCCAGGGAAATCAGCGGGCCGAATTAGCCGTGCCGCCGCCGTGGGTCATGCCGTGGTCGATAATGTAATCACTTTTTTCCGATGCAGGTCTTCGGCCGCCTGCTGGCCCGAACAGATATTCCTGGGAGGATCGTTGGAACAGTATTGCACCGTATTTCTCCTTCTATTGTTTTGATATATAGCTTTCATTAGCCTCTTCTGATTGGAGCTTGGGGTTTCCAATAAACTTCAGAAAAGACTAACGATCGCCTTAGCACAAGAAACAACTCGTGCTTTCTGGGTATATCATAGCATATACACAGACTTTGTCAAGCTTTTTTTGATTAAAATCCTCTATACTCAAAAATATGTTGAAAAATAAGGCTTTTTTAGACCTAAAGAAAAAATTTCCTTACTTTACCTAAGATAAAATAATTAAAACTATATTTAGAGTTAATATTATAAAAAACCACCTGGGAACCGAAGTTCCCAGAGTGGTTGGTTGTTGCCGGACAGCTATCCGGCGGCGATGTCGACGGGCGTGTGACGCCGGTCGCGCGGGATGGCCGTATTGTCGGTGAAATTGTCGGTACTGCCTTTGTTGACGGGCCAGTTCGCGTGGTTCATGATAATTCTCCTTGTTAGAGCTCTTATCGTTTCTTCTCCTAGGATCAATCCCAAGAGATTTCCATTCCCAATACTACCAAAATCTATCAATCTGTCAAAACAAAATGTGGAAAAAAATAAAGACCCCAACACCGAAGTGTGGGGCCTGATAAAAACTGCGTAATCGGAACGGGTTTACGATGGTGAGTGAGACGCAATGGGGATCGGACCCAAATGGTGGGAACCATCGTGGGAACTTGTCGCCTCTATGACCAAAAAGACTTAGGGGGAGCCTATAATGATCGACTCTAACACGGTGGGATACGTGCCCACCTGACCACAGTCCGATTACGCAAGAACTGATTTCCGACACTATTATAATAAATATTTTTAAAAAGTCAACTACTTCTTGCGTTTTTGCACTTTCTTCACCGCTTCCACAATATCGGCCACAGCTAAGCCATAATGGTCTAGGAGTTCAGCTGGTTCACCGGATTGACCAAATAAATCTTTAATGCCCATAATTTCCATCGGGACCGGACGCCCGCTAACCAAAAATTCCGCCACGCTACTGCCCATTCCCCCAGCTACTTGGTGTTCTTCGACTGTCACCACCGCCCCCGCTTCGTGCGCCACTTTTTCTATCGTCTCTGTATCTAAAGGTTTAATAGTATGTAAATTAGTCACCGAAACCACAACACCTTCAGCTTGCAATTTTTTAGCAGCCAATAGAGCTCGGTGTACCATTTGCCCACAAGCAATAATCGCTACTTCCGGCTGGTCTGGATTAATTAAAATATTAGCTTGGCCAAGTGTAAAAGGAGACTCATCTGTAGTCACCACTACCGATTTATTGCGCGCCAGGCGTATATAAGCCGGCTTCCCGGTACTCGCTAAAGCGATAGTAGCTTTTCTAGCTTCTACACTATCGGCAGGTACTACCACTTCCATACGTGGCAAAACTCTCATTAAGGCAATATCTTCAATCGCCTGATGGGTGCCACCGTCGGGCCCCACCGAAATCCCCGCATGAGAGCCGACAATTTTTACCGGCCGATCATTGTAACAGATAGTAGTTCTAATTTGCTCCCAATTACGGCCAGGAGAAAACATGGCATAAGATGAAGTAAAAGGAATTTTACCCATGGCCGCCATTCCTGAAGCTACTGTCACTAAATTTTGTTCTGCCACTCCCACTTCCACAAATCGCTCAGGATATTTGTCAGCAAATAAATTCATCCGCGTCGACTCCACCAGATCAGCACATAGTGCGACCACTTTTTCATTAGTAGCCCCTAATTCGAGTAAACCCTGACCGAAGCCATCACGAATAGGCACTTGCTCAACTTGCAAGTCAAAAATTTTAGAATTTAATTTTTGATCAGGATTTAACATATTTATTCATTTTCACTTTTAATTTTTCCCGCGAGCGTCCGCAGTTCCATTAAAGCTTTTTTACCTTCTTCGGCTGTTGGTGGTTTACCATGCCACTCATACTGCCTCTCAAAAGCATGAACACCTTTACCGGGAATAGTATTAGCTATGATGACCGTTGGCCGACCAAACACTGCCTGAGCTTGATTAAAAGCATCAACAATATCTTCAAAATTATGCCCATCTATCACGATGACATGCCAATTAAAACTTTCGAATTTATCAGCTAGTGGCTCCAGTGGCATAATATCTTCAGTATAACCATCAATCTGAATATTATTTCGATCAATAACTGCAATTAGATTATGTAATTTGTATTTAGCCCCAAGCATTACTGCCTCCCAAGTATTACCCTCTTCCAGCTCGCCATCACTTAAAAGAGCATAAATATAACGACTAGTATTAGGCCCAAAATCCATCTGGTCTGACAAAGCCATCCCAACCGCTTGAGACAAGCCCGCCCCCAAAGGACCAGAACTCGTTTCCAAACTGGGTAAATATTCGCGATGAGGATGCCCTTGAAGCCTGGTGCCAAATTTACGAAGAGTCGAGAGTTCAGACACCGGAAAATAGCCCGCATGAGCCATTGTCGCATAAAGTACTGGGCAAATATGACCATTTGATAATACTACTCGATCTCGATCGACCCAGTCTGGTTTTTGCGGATCATGTTTTAAAATATGAAAATATAAAGTAGTAAAAATATCGGCCATCCCCAAGGGCCCCGCGGTATGGCCAGTGCCCGCAGTGACTAAAGACTCAATAATAGAAGTCCGAATATTATTGGCCTTCAAGGCTAAAAATTCTTTTTTGTCATCAGTCAAAATAGACATAAGAAAATTATATTTTTTTAAATTGTTCAAAAGTATCGACCGGATCTACACTATTCCACAGCGCTGAACCCACCACCACACTACTAGCACCAGCAGCTAGAACCTCTGAAACTATTTCTAGATTAATACCTCCATCAACTTGAATCACCCCTTCCGGCCACATCTCTCTTAAATTTTTTATTTTTTCCAGAGTGGCCTCTGAAAATACTTCACCATGATGACCAATATTTTCTATACTCATCAATTGCACTAGATCAATTTGTTTAGTCTGCAAATAAGGTTCAATTTGATCCAGTGGAGTTTCAAGTAATAAAGCCAAACCAATTTTTATATTTGTATGTTGCAAGCTCTCTAAAAGTACATCTAAATGATCTGTGCTTTCAATATGCATAATGAGCCTATCAACTACCGTGACCCAAGACGATACTACATCTTCTGGCTTTTCTACCATTAAATGCACTTCAATTTTGGCCCTGCCGTCTATTAACTCTAAATCGATAGGATTATTCCAGGACGCCCCGGTAGCAAAGTTACCATCAACCACATCTAAATGAACCCAATCAGTTTGGTTTTTAAAAACATCCATTTTAGTTTCTAATTCACTTAGAGTATAGGGTATGATGGCCGGTTTTATATTCATAATTAAAAAATATTTTCTTCTTCAATTTGTCCGTCTATTTTTTGCAGTCGCCTAATATGACGCTCATCACCAGAAAAAGGTGTTGTAAGCCATAAGGTTATCATTTTCTGCGCCTGTTCCAAATTTAAAAATCTAGAACCTAAAGATAAAATATTGGCATTATTGTGATCGCGCGACAGTTTAATAATATCTTCATCGCCCCCATAATAAACAACAGCTCTAACCCCAGGTAATCTATTGGCGGTAATCGCTTCGCCTTGACCCGAACCTCCAAATAAAATTCCTTGGTACACAGAAGGCTCGGCACTCACTCTCTTAGCGACAATTTTACAAATCTCAGGATAATCATCACCTTCAGTTAAAACAAAAGAACCTTCATCTTCAACCACATAACCACTAGACTTTAAAAATTTTTTAATCTGTTCTTTCAATTCAAACCCAGCATGATCAGCGCCTAAAATTATAGTTTTTCTAGTCGCATTAACCCCAGAAATTAAATTTTCTTTTTCTAGGCTTTCTAATTGTGAAGTTAAATCATCCACTTAAAATTTAATTAATTACCACTTTTAATAACATGCTCAACTAAAGTGTGGGCATATCCCATTTCATTATCATACCAAGCCATGACTTTAACTAAGTCCCCCGCCACCACCCGAGTTAAAGCCAAATCAGCAATCGAAGCATGGGTGTTACCTATAATATCAGAGGACACTAAGGGTTCTTCGGTCACATCAAAAATACCGTGCCAACGAGCTTCAGTTGCCGCTTGTTTTAAAATATTATTAATTTCATGAACTGAGGTTTTTCTTTTGGCTAAAAAGGTAATATCTACAATTGATCCTGTGACAACCGGCACCCGAGTCGCAATACCATCAAATTTTTCTGCTAAGTCTCCAATCACTTGGGTCACTGCTGTCGCAGCGCCCGTGCTCGAAGGTACAATATTTTGAGCTCCAGACCGTCCCCGTCGATAATCTTTTTTATCTGGGGCATCAACTATAGACTGACTAGCTGTATAGCCATGAACAGTGTTTAAAAGGGCTTTTTGAATACCGACTGTTTCATTTAAAATCGCAATCACTGGACTGGCGGAATTGGTCGTACAGGAAGCATTAGAAGTAATCTGGCAAGTTTTTAATTTATCATCATTAATACCGAGCAATACTGTGGCCCCCGGAATGCCAGTTGGTGGCATGTCTTTGACTGGCGCTGAAATTACCACTTTTCTGGCTCCAGCATCAATATGAGCTTTAGACTTTTCGTAACTTTCAAAAACACCAGTGGCTTCTACTACCACATCGATATCTAAAGCATCCCACGGTAATTTACCCGGATCAGCTTCTTGAATAAATTTGATCCGTTGTGAACCGACTATTAAAATATTTTCGTCTTCTATGTCTATATTAAGCTTTGACGGACCATAGGCGGTATCATATTTTAATAAATAAGCTAAATTATCTAAGGTGCCCAAATCATTAATTACCACCACCTCAAGTTCGGACCGCTTTAAAGCTAACTTCAGGAAAGCCCGACCAATTCTACCTAATCCATTAATAGCCACTCTAGTTTTTTTCATAATTTCATTATACCAAAAAACGCCTCACTAGAGACGTTTTGCTTGTGGAGAAAATTAATTTAATTTTTTAGTAAATAATTCACCCAAAAGTCCCGGATTAGCAGAACCTCCGGTTTTTTTCATCCCCTGACCAATTAAAAATTGCAGTGACCGAACATTACCTTCTTTAAATTCTGTAACCACTTTAGGGTTTTCTTCTATAATTTGATCGATAATAATATTAAGTTCACCTTCATCGCTTTTTTGAAATAGATTTTTAGCAGTTGCTACATCTCGAGACTCACCTCCTTCTAGCACTAAAATACTTAAAATGTCTTTAGCTCCCCTGGAAGAAATTTCCCCCGCCTCATACATTTTAACTAGTTGGACTAAACCGTCTATGGTCATTTGACCGAGCGACTCATCAGACAAAGTCACACTATCATTTTTAGAGACCAAACCTAAAACATCTGAGGTAATAAAATTAGCAACAGTCTGCCAAGTTTTAGAGTCAGTAAAATTTTTAGCTACAGTTTCAAAAAACGATCCGACTTGAGGGTTTCTAATAAAAGTTTCGATATCATCATTTTTAATATTATAAGCTTGTTCCAGACGAGCTCTTTTGTCTTGGGGCAATTCAGGTAAAGTGGCTTTTAAATTCTGAAACTCTGGAATCTGGCTGATGTAAATTTTAGGTAAATCTGGGTCTGGGAAATAACGATAATCATGAGAAGATTCTTTTTTTCTTTGAGAAAAAGTAATGCTTTTATTTTCGTCCCAACCACGAGTTTCTTGTTCAAT
>JAUPUJ010000019.1 GCA_030917625.1 Patescibacteria group bacterium | reverse complement strand
GTGTCGATTTATATGATAGTTATTTATATTTAATTCTCCACTTCCCTGAATGCAAAACTTGTATTGGTGATGTTAAAAAAACTAAGACTAGAGAAAATATTAGAGAGGTTGATTTTATCTTAAGTGAAAAATTTTTAATCACTATTCATTACGAGCCAATTCAAGTCCTAGAAGAATTTAGTGAAATTTTTGAAGCCAGTTTTTCTCAAAGCAATAGTAAAAATCCTCATGCTGGATTTTTATTCTTTCAAATTTTAATTCAGATTTACCGCTCATTAGATTTTGATCTAAATTGCATCACCTCGGAATTACAAAAGGCCCAAAATAATATTTTCAACGGCAAAGAAAAAGAAATGATCAAAGTTTTAGCTAATATCAATGAAGATTTACTTGATTTTAGCTGGGCTCTAAAAGGTCACGATAAAATTCTTAAATCTTTGAGTGAATCTCTAGATACTTTGTTTCCCGATCAATTTAAAGCTCATAATCGCTCTCTGCGCGATACTTATTGGAGAATCTACAGCACCGTTGTTAACTTGCGAGAATTTTTTACCGACCTGCGCATCACCAACGACTCTCTACTGACAATAAAGACAAATGAGATCATAAAAATTTTAACCATCATGGCTTTTGTCACCTTCCCTCTATCTGTCTTAACCTCAACCTTCGGTATGAATACAGTTAATACTCCAATTATTGGCCACCATTATGATTTTTGGTTGATAGTGATTATTATGATAGTCGCCGTCGCCCTCATGTTTATTTATTTCCGATACAAAAGGTGGCTCTAGTGCTTAATTATGGACAAACCGCCTCTAAAATTTTATAACACTCTGTCTCGACAAAAAGAGATATTCACACCAATCGATCCTAATAAAGTTGGTTTATATTCTTGTGGGCCTACTGTTTACGATTATGCTCATATCGGTAATATGCGTAGCTTTATTCTCTCCGATATGGTTAGAAGAACTTTAGAATGGAACAACTATGAAGTGAACCAGGTGATCAATATTACCGATGTCGGCCACCTCACTAATGACACTGAAGATACTGGCGAGGATAAAGTTGAAAGACAGGCGCGAGCTTCTGGTCAAACTGTAGCCGAATTGACGAAGCCTTTTATCGACCAATTTTTTCAAGATTTAAATAGTTTAAATATTAAAACTACAGGCACTGCTTTTCCTAAAGCTACCGACTATATAACAGACCAAATAAATTTGATTCAAACTTTAGAAACGAAAGGTTTTACTTACCAAACTTCAGATGGTATTTATTTTGACACGAGTAAGTATGAAAAATACTCAGAACTCGGCCATTTAAATTTAGACGCCCAAAATAAAGATAGTCGCCACGCCAACTCCACTAAAAAAAAGCAGCCAGCCGACTTTGCTTTATGGAAATTTTCAGACGAGACTACTGCTCGTCTCCAAGAATGGGAATCACCTTGGGGTATTGGTTTTCCCGGTTGGCATATCGAGTGCTCTGCGATGAGTATGAAATTATTAGGTAATCATATTGATATTCATACCGGCGGTGAAGATCATGTAGCTGTCCACCACAGTAATGAGCGAGCTCAATCAGAATCAGCCACCAGTGAGACTTTTGTAAACTATTGGCTTCATAATGCTTTTATTACAGTTGGTGGTAAAGATAAAATGGCCAAGTCCGCTGACAACTTTTACACCGTCACCGATTTAGCAGCCAAAGGTTGGCCCGCCCTTGCCTATCGTTATTTAGTTCTAACAGCCCACTATCGTTCCCCTCTTAATTTTTCTGAAGAATCAATAACAGCTGCTAAAAATACTCTTATAAATCTGAATCAAGAAATTTTTTCATACCCTGAAGATGGTGATATATTAACTGACTATTTAGAAAAATTTACAGAATATATCAATGACGATATGGGCACCCCACGCGCCATAGCTTTAATTCATGAAATTTTATCCACCACTTTTAAAACAGCAGACAAAAGAGCGACTATTGAAAAATTTGATGAAGTCTTGGGAATTTTAGACGAAAATTTGATCAATAAAACAGATGATATAATCCCAGAAGAGATCGAATCTTTAGCTGACGATAGAGATATTGCCCGTGAACGCGGTGACTGGGATCAAGCAGATCTAATTCGTCAACAAATAGAACTCAAAGGTTACACCATTAAAGATACACCAAATGGTCGTAAAATCAGTCATATTGACTACATAAATTTAATGTTATATTATAATATGTAGCAATAGAACATTTAGGGCAAGGGTAGCCACTAGGAGGAGTAAAATTTATGCTAGCTAACCCCCATTTATTTTTAGGGATCGCGGAAGATTATCTAGAGGGCTTAACAGATGACCAGCTATTGGGTCTGATCATCTGTAGAGATGGCGTTAGGGAGTTGTTAGCCCAGGCTGAACTCCAGTTCCCTGGAATTATGAAAGAATTGGACAGGAGATTGTCTAGTCGATTTAGACCAGACATCGACACCAGCCCACTAACCGAAATTGAGCAGGCGCACCATTTTTAACCGCCCTATCTTTTTACACCCCCTTAGGACTTTCGTGGTTCTGAGGGGATTTTTTTGTCCCCAATTCCTCCCCTATTCGACACTTTTTGAGCCCTATTTTGATTATTTTTAAGGTCTATCTTTAAGTGATATAATAGCTGGATGCAAAACGTCAGAGAACAAAAAATGGTCACCTCACCCCTCAAGGTACCACCTCAAGATATTGGAGCTGAACAAGCTCTTTTAGGTTCTATTATGCTCAAAGCTGAGTCTATCCACGACATTCTAGATATTATTACTGATGAGGCTTTTTACTCCAGCAAACACCGCATTATTTTCAAAGCCATGCTGGAACTCCATGAAAATAACGAGCCGATTGATGTGGTCACCATTACCTCTATTTTAAAATCTAAAAAAAATCTCGAGCAAGTTGGTGGTAGTAGTTATTTAGCTGAACTTATTGGCACTGTGGCCTCAGCTGCTAATATCGGCCACTACGCCCAAACTGTTACCAAAAAAGCCGCTCTCCGCAAACTAATCGAGTCGGCCGACAATATTTTAGAATTGGGTTATGACGAATCTGAAGACATTGACTCTGTTTTCGATAAGGCTGAGCAACTCATCTTTAACTTGGGTTCTTATTCCAAAAAAACTTATGTCGTTTTGAAAGATGCTTTAAGTGACGCCTGGGAACGTTTCGACAAACTTCATAAAAGTAAAGATGGTCACCGAGGTGTGCCGTCTGGTTTTAAAAGTTTAGATAACTTACTATCCGGTTTTCAAAAATCAGATCTAATTATTTTAGCCGCTAGGCCGTCTGTTGGTAAAACCACTCTGGCTCTTGATATTGTGCGTCATGTCGCCTGTCGAGAAAATATTCCGACTGCTATTTTTTCTCTGGAAATGAGTAGTCAACAATTAGTGGATAGAATTTTAGCCTCCGAAGCTCGGGTCGACTCTTGGAAACTCCGAACCGGAAAAATGTCGGCTCAAGAAGACTTCGATCGTATTCGCGATGCTCTAGACAGCCTATCGAAAGCCCCTATTTTTATTGATGACGAACCGTCTAATAATATTATGAAAATGAAAACTGTAGCCAGAAGACTTAAAGCTGAACATGGTTTAGGTTTAATTGTCGTCGATTACTTACAGCTGATGGTGCCACGCCGAACCACCGATTCCATGGTGCAAATGGTGACTGAAATTTCTCGTTCCCTTAAGGGGCTCGCTCGTGAATTAGACGTGCCCGTAATTGCCTTGTCCCAATTGTCTCGTGCTGTGGAGCAACGTGGAGGCAAACCGCGCCTGTCCGACCTTCGAGACTCTGGATCTATTGAGCAGGATGCCGACGTGGTTATGTTTATCCACCGCGAAGATCGTAATGACGAAACTTCTGATCGCAAAGACATTGCTGAAATCTTGGTCGAAAAACACCGAAATGGTCCTGTTGGTAAGGTTGATCTACGCTTCGACAATAGTCGCGTCTGTTTCGTAGAAATAGAAAAAGGTGATTTTGGTTCTTTTTAAACCATTATGCAAGGTAGTGATTTTGAAGACTTAGTTAATATCTTTACCAAATTCCCCGGAATTGGCCCCAGACAAGCTAGACGCTTTGTTTATTTTTTACTAGCTCGTGATCGTATTTTTAGAGCTGACTTTTTAAAATCTATAGACGCCTTAAACCAAAAAGCTAAACAATGTAGTCGCTGCCATTATTTCTTTGTTGCCCATCATAAAGACAATAATCTATGTCGGCGGTGCGACAATATCGATTTAGACCACTCCACTATTATGATTGTGGAAAAAGATATGGATGTCGACAATGTTATCAAAACCGAAACTTACAAAGGCCTGTTTTTTATTTTAGGTCACTTAAAAACTAGTAAAGATAGTGATAAATTCACTAATTACAGCCGATTAAGTTCTCTTAAAAAATTACTCTCAACAGATGGTAAAAATGGCACTCTAAAAGAAATTATTTTAGCTTTCAGTGCTAGCCCCGACGGTGATCAGATGACTCGCCTCCTTAAAGACGAATTGACTCAAATCGCTCAAGATTTTAAAATTAAAGTTTCAAGTTTAGGTCGGGGTTTTTCTACTGGGACCGAACTCGAATACTCTGATGCCGAAACTATAGAAAACGCCTTAGCTTCGAGGCATTAAAAAACAGGTTCTAGGACCTGTTTTTTTAGAGAACGATTTTAGAAATTTTAACCTTATTGAAAGGTTGGCGGTGGCCTTTAATCTTCTTATAGTTACTTTTAGATTTATACCTTAAAACTAAAAGCTTTTTATTTTTACCTTCGGACACAAATTCACCTTCCACTTGAGCCCCTTTAACTATTGGGTCACCAATTTTAGTGTCAGAGTCAGTTTCTACCAAAAGTACGTCAGAAAAAACCACTTTACCACCTTCGGCAAATTCGGGCATCTTTTCTATCATTAAAATATCGCCAGGAGCGACTTTATATTGTTTTCCACCAGTCTTTATTACAGCAAATGACATAAGTCCATATTCTACCTAATTTTATAAAAAATGCAAGAAAAAAGACCCACCCCACGATACCGCTCGTGGAATGGGCCTACTTGCGCCTTGAAAGACACCTAGAAACCGTGCTCAGGTTCGACCTAAGAGGCCAGAAAGGTCATGGATCAGGTTATCGAGATTGCCCGCTTCATCATTCTCGAGACGGACAAACATATCACCAGCACCAGTGACCAAACGGTCCCAATTTTGATTGATTTCCTCTCTAGAATGTACAACATCGGGAGAAAGACCTCCTCTGTTACGCATCCACTCCTGCCTATGAGGCGAATCCACATAGACAGCTTTAAACCTTCCGGTTTTGAAGAGTTTGGGGTAAATGTGGTAAACCACAGTTTCTGGGGTGACATTTACCACCCCAAAACCTGGCTTAACGAGTTGTTCCGACAAATCTGTCCAAAGGGTACCATAGAATCGATGATTAACTTTGACCCACCAGGCAAATCTGTGCCCCTCGATCATTTCCTGAAAGTCATCGCGGTTGACGAAGATATACTCCCCGTCCATTTCATCCCCCCTTTTGGCCCTAGTGGTGTAGCTGGGAACTACTCCAACTCGGTCCGAGAGATCGAGATGAAATTGACTCCTCAAGCAATCCTTTAACAGCCGATGATGATGAACGATGAATCTAATGAGGTCCTGGTTTGTTAGCCCCTGGACATTGCCCGTGAGAATTCTCACAAGGGTACTCTTACCAGCGCCCATCGCACCAGATACACAAAGTATGACCCCTAAAAAACCGGACATAGTCTGAGCATCTAGAACAACGTCCTCCTCTTGGTTTTCAACAACTGCCATGTCATTTCTCCTCGTAGTTAATCTACATGGTTTCTACCAAAATCTTTATATGAATTGGACTTGTGGTCCAAAGAAAGGAACTAAAAACCAGCTCATAACTTACCACATAAAACACCTAGATGTCTAGATGTGATTGTTTATAAATTGGCTATAAATCTAAATTAGGCTTGTCTATTTTCACCGCTTCTATCGCTCCACCAACTCCACTAATTTTGACCACATCTTTATCTATCTTCTTAAACTCTTTATAAGCGTTATTATAGTGATTTACAGTGGTTCCAAGCGAATTGCCCATCTTGTCCAAAAACTGGTCATAGGAGGCAATATGGCGCCCTAAATCGCCTACTCTCTGCCTAATTTCCTTGGCTGATTCCTCGATCTGCATGGCTTTGAGACCTTGGAGGACGGTTTGTAAATAAGCCAGAAATGACGTCGGCGACACTATAATCACTTTGTACTTATTAGCTGCCCGTTGAATTAAATTTTCTGTATCTTCAGTTATGGCTCCAATTTTGTTGACCAATAGATCATAATAAATGGCTTCGTGGGGAATAAACATAAAAGCAAAATCCATCGTCCCCTCCCCTGGTCTAATATACTTAGCGGTTTCTTGAATGCGCTGTTTTAAATCACCCACAAAAAGTTTTTCTAGGCGAATTTTTTCAGCCTCATTTTTTTCTTGAACCAAGCGATTGTAATTTTCTAAACTAAATTTAGAATCAACAGGAATAATTTTATCTTTCACAAATACCGCCGCGTCTACTATTTCACCGTCAGCAAATTTGTACTGCATTTCAAAACCATTGGGCGGCAAAACATTTTTTAACAGAGTTTCTAAATAATATTCACCGACTATTCCCCGATGTTTAGGATTTTTCAAAATATCCTGAAGTTCCTGAAGTTGATCGGTAAAATTAACCACTTGTCTATTGGTCTCATCGAGTTTAGTTAGCCTTTCGGTCACATCTTTAATAATCTGACTTGATTCTCGAAATTGCCCGCGAATAGATTCCTGCATGTATTGAGTCGACTCTTTCAAATCGGTTCGCACGTTTTCCATCCGGTTATCCAGAAGGCGTGACAATTCATTCATTTGAGTCTGCAATATGACCAAAGATTCGCCATTACCATTGTTTGAATTTTTATTTCTACCAACGACCCAAAAAATAATTCCCCCAATAATTAAACCGAGGATAAGAGCTAAAATAATATATAAAATTTCCATCAGGGTATTATAACACAACCCTTATTGTCTAAAATAATACACCACGGCCGTCTACGACGGCCGGGGTTATTTTGGTTTTTCTGTCTTACAATCTCGGTTCCGACAGATCGGCCGCCGGAAGTAATTGTTCGCCCCACAATTATGATTGGGGCAAATCCATTGAGGATCCATCGGCTTTTTGTCGTCCTTTTTCTTAGACTCTTCCATATTTACACCTCCTAATTCTAGCCTATCAGCTTTATATTATTTTATCAATCCAAGAAAAAAGGCTCACTAAAATCAGTAAGCCCCATAAGCAAGAGATAATTCCTTTCATATTTACCCCAGATTCTGCATTAAAGACCAACACGCTGCCGTACACACTCCACCAACACCCACCTTAAGGCATCCATTGTTTTTAGCCATCACACTTCCTTTCACTGATTAAACAAGAAATGCCAGACAATCGCACAGACAAGCACCAAGAGACATCCGACAACAGCGAAAACAAAGCCTTTCACTGAATCGTCATCAATCCCCGAGGAGACAAGGTCCTCAGATCTTGTATCATCATCGTTTCTTTTGGAAAAATGTTTGCAATCATCGCACATGAGAAAATACTCCTTGGTTGAGTCTTAGCTAACGATCAGAAATTATCTAAACCAGAGCATATCATATAAAAAAGCGACCCGTCCACCATGGACTTAAGGTCGCTCAAAACAAAACTGCTTCATATATTTCCTCCCATCGTTAAAAAAACAACTTCGCTAGGGCACAAGCCAACACCATAACCGTCAAAAATTCTAGCAAGTAACCACACATGTCTTCCATAGCACGACACCTCGCTGTTGTGGTTTATCTATGTAAAAAATACCTCCGATCTAAATACTTGTCAAATAATCTTATTGACTGCCCCCTTAAAAAATACTAGTAATATATCTAGATTAAACTGCAACAAATACAACCGGAAAGGGGTTTTACAAATGGTCATCATAGTTACAGAGGATACAAAAGCCTTGGTTACCTCCAAAGTAACCAACTTGCAGAGTGTGCCTTACATTGAACAGATATTTAAGCTATTAGATAACTCTGATCACTTTTTGGCTGACAATATCAGGAAAATCTCTCTCATGTGCAACGGCTCCCTTTTATCGGTTCAACTATGTGCTTTGGCTATTTACCATTGTCTCCACATTGAATACAAAAAGAGCGAACTGTCTTTACCCAAAATCAGTCAAAGAGCGTTAGAGTTGTACAACTTGGAGATAAATGGACATTCATGCCCAAGCTATTTTGTCAGCCATCAATTTGATTTAATGCTTGAATACAACCCCGCTGTTTCAGATCTACTAATTGATCTCAACTTTACAACCCTAGGCACCACAGGACACGATCCAACACTAGGGGCAACTGGAGGAATTCTGGTCTATCGACTATTTGAAATCCAGGAGGAGTTAAACTCCCAACGGAACTAGCCCCAATAACATTACAACCCGCCAATTCTTGGCGGGTTTGATTTTTTACAATAAAAACAGCCCCCGTCGAATGTTCGACGGGGGCTTTGAGGATAACTTCCCTACCACCTGTTGCGCTTCAAGATGATTGCCATCCAGACGGCCGCGCCCAGCAACAAAATAATGAAGCTGATCAAAAAAAAGAGTTGTGCTTCCATGTGAGTTCTCCTAATTTTTATTAAACCAAACAGGAGTACTTCTACTTGGGTTTTTTGTTGTTTCGCAACAAATCCCTCATCTTATCCACTCGTTTTTGGGTCTCCTCTTTGTATTCGTTATAGAGCTCTTGGTTCCACCTTTCGAAATCTTCCTCAGAGATACCTAAAGCCACAGCCCGAGCAGCCAATTTCTGAACAAATTTTGGCCCCGACTTGTCCGGATGAAATATCATCCCCAACATCAGTGTCTCAGTTATCCAACACCTTCTCTTTGTTGGGAGAAGATTGGACGACTTTTCCGCTTTCTTTGGTTTAGTACTGCGTTTTCCCGGCATAGTTTTCACCTTTCAATAGGGGTTAAGAACAGGAACAACTCCTCCTAAAATACAACATCAAAAATATAATGTCAATAAAAAAACGGCGCGATCTTGCAATCGCGCCGTGTATAAACGTCCAACAGATTAGTGACCAGAATTCTTCTTGCCACACATATTCACTGTAACTGTTTCGTAGCCCATGACTTCCGCGAGATGTTGAGGCAAAAGACTGGTATAAAAAGCCCGAACGTCGTTGAGAGTCATACCAGTTTCTGCACTGATACGTTCCAGCTCGGCAAGAGTAGGAAACCCTGTCTGCCTCAATTGATTCTGACAAATCTGTACTGCCATTTGCCCTTGAACTAACTTGTCTTCAGGTGTGAGCGGCATAGTTTTAACTCCTCTTTATTTTTGTTTAGACCAAATAGTTTACATTAACTTACCCTTCTCTAATTATATCATATACATACAAAAAGTCAAACCTCCTCGTCTGCAGCCAGTCGGTAAGAAATCGTGATTTCTTCGCCGTCAAAGATGTTCTCATTTTGCCGTACGGCTTTTTTCAGTGGAATAAAATAATTATCTTTTTTCATCGGAAAAATAGAAGTCCGCCAAGTAGTTTTGCCTATAGTCGCCATAATCGGAATACTCCCCCACCCTCGCCGGGCGACATCAGGAATTTGCTCCAATGGAATATTTATAAAAAACCATGGGTTATCTATGGGAAAAATATAAACCTTGTCCGTCACAGTGAATTTTTTCATTCTGAATTCTTTACTTTAAATTAACATTTTTATATAATAATGGAAGGTAGTCGACTAAATTAGTCTTCCTAAAGTGTAGCATCAGCTAGTCTGGTTACTGCTAATGTGTGAAGTAATTCACTTACCTGGGATTGGCAAAATCACATAAAAGAAAAGCTCTTAGGTCTTCTGTAGAAGACGGCAAAGAAGTTCTACGGTGTACCCGCTTAAAAACCCTAATACTCTAACGGAAACTATGTAAGATACGGAAAAGAGTACGAGGGTTTTTATTTTTTGTAAAAAACTGCAAGTAGTGACAAAACACATAAAAAGATGTAAAAATATGTATTGTAAATAGGCCTTATCGTCTAACGGTTAGGACATCGCCTTCTCAAGGCGGTAATCGGGGTTCGATTCCCCGTAAGGTCACCACTTTAGATTTATCAGCACCAGTTTGCTGATTTATCTTGTAAACCAAGGACAAATTGTCGGTCCCACCACTCCAAATTCTAATTTTACCAAT
>JAUPUJ010000018.1 GCA_030917625.1 Patescibacteria group bacterium | reverse complement strand
TGTGTCAGCTGATGTTTATACTTGTAAAAACGGTATGGATGTAGAACCAATTGAAAACTTTTTTAGAGATAAGTTTTCTTTAGCTGATATTGAAACTAACTTCATTAAAAGAGGTACACGCTATCCAGTAGAAAACATTATTTAGATTTAGACTTTTTTCGTGCATATTTTTGGAGAGCCCTAAATGAGACACGTAGAGTTAGGGCTCCAAAACCTAAAGACATCCACTCTATCAAAATCATTGATAAGATATCGTGGGTGTTTTTTGATGTAAAATTTAAAATGAAAGGGCCAAGGGGTGAAAATATAAAAACAAAAGCGAGGGTGCACCAAAAGGTAAAACAAGTATCGCAAGTTAGCATGGGCGCAAACGGCCCCATTTTTTTAGTTATAAATTTTCGTAAATTTAAATGATCGTTGAGCCATTTGTTCCAGAGGGTTACTAGGCCAGCGATGGTGGCGATGGTTAGTAGATAAGTGACAATTAAGTTTAAGAGAGGCATAGATATATTATAATCCACTTTTTAATTTAAAAGCTACTTTATAAGTGGTAATAATTTTTGGTATAATAAAGCCATGTTTGATATACCTTATTTTTTAGTTTTCTTGGTCAGTGTAATTTCATTGGTTTTAGGTTATCTGTGGTATGGAAAATGGTTTAAAGCAAAGTGGCTCGAAATTATAGGAGCGACAGCGGTTGATTTGGAGACAAGAAAAAAGATGGAAAAAGAGTCGATGCATTTGTACGTGATCCAGTTTGTGATGACTTTTGTTCAGATGACTATGCTCGCTATCTTAGTGTCGGTTATTCTATTGCACCCTATAATAACAGCTATTTTGATTTGGTTTGCATTTATAGTGCCAACAATCGCAGCTTCTAGTATGTGGACTAATGACCCTAAACATATAGTTAAAGCTCGCTTTTTGATCCAGATCGGCTATCAATTATTTGTATTTATAGTCGCTGGTTTTGTATTTAGTTTTTGGTTGTAGAAATTTTTTCTAGAGTATACTTTGAAGGTGGCGTAAAGTTTACGAATGAGTTTTGGGGTATATAATTAACCTAATATATGATAAATAATTTTGAAAATTTTGGTTCAAGTAATGGAGAAGATGGTTTAGAAACTATAGTTGCAAATATAGATCAAGCAATACAGACAATGGAAGTCAATGTTAGAGATTCAGAGGATCATTCTCCGATTTGGAAATTTGCAGTGGGAATAGCCGAAGAGGGAAAAACTTTAATAGAGATTGGCTGTAGTGAGCGCACTAAAAAAGTCGGTTAAATATTATGTCATCATTTATTTTTAATATTGAAACTTTAGCCAAAGAGTTAGGGCTTGATCATTTACCTCTCGATAAACAAGAGGAATTTTTAGGTCGGCTAGAAAAAATTATTTCGTCAAGAATTAATGTAGCTGTTTTAGAAAAATTATCTGATGAAGAACAAGCTCATTTTATTGATTTAGTTGATACTCAAAAAGAAACCGAAGCTTTAAATTACATAAAAACTAAAATTAGTGATTTGCCGGAAATGATTAAGAAAATTTCCGCTACGACTCTTGATGAATTTTTGTCACTCACTAATAAAGAAGAAAATATTTAAGTTTTTAACGCAAACCTTGGGGATGGTTTTTGCTCCACTGGAACATAGCTAAAGCTCCAGCAGTAGCGACGTTTAGAGACTCACATTTAGGGCTAATAGGTATCGATAAGATAATATCACAGTGATTTAAGGTTTTGGTTCTAATGCCAGAACCTTCATTGCCTAAAATTATGACTGTGGGAGCATCAAATTTTTCTTCGTGAATATTTTTTTCACCTCGGCCATCTAAACCATAAATCCAAAAACCCTTATCTTTTAGAGTTTTAATAGTGGTATTAATATTGCCGATTTCTACTAGGGGGATATTAAAAATAGTGCCAGCTGAAATTTTGGCTACACTGCCAGAAATAGGAGCATTACGACGGTTGGGTATTAAAATAGCAGTGGCCCCAAAAGCAGTGGCGGTCCGGACAATAGCCCCTATATTTTGAGGGTCTTCTATTTCATCAAGTAGAATTAAAACATTACTGGGGGTGACAGAGACAGATTCTGAAAAAGTTTTAAAGGAAATAAGAAGTTTGTCGAGATTTATTAAAGCGCTCACACCTTGGTGGTTGGCTTGAGAGGATAATTGTTGAGTGGTAAAATTTTCTATTTTAAGGGCTGATTTTTTAATAAGACTTATGAGGGGGGCATCATCTTTCTTTTTGTCGTCTAGAAAAATTCGTTCGACAATTTTAGCTTTGTGTTTCAAAGCTTCGATTACGGCATATTTGCCATAGATAATAACTTGGTTGGATTTCATGTCTATATACTGCTATGCCTAGTGTTTATATGCAAGTATGAGTAGAAGATATTTTTGATATAATTGTTAAATGTTAGACAAACAGATCTATTTAGAAGACAGGTTATTGGAGTATAAAATTAAGTATCATGCCCGAGCACAGAGGGTTAGAATATCAATAAATAAACATGGGGTGGTGGTTACTTTGCCTACAATGGCTAAAGAGGGTGTAGCTGAGGATTTTTTAAAAAGACAAGCCTTGTGGGTGTGGCATCATATTGATAAAAATAAAGATAAAAAAGATAGACAAGTTTTTACAGCTGAACACTATAAAAAACATAAAGGTGAGGCTCTCGATATGATTGTTAAAAAAGTAGAGGAATGGAATAAGGTTTATAATTTTAATTACAATAAAATCTATATTAGAAATCAAAAGACCAGGTGGGGTAGTTGTAGTTCTAATAAAAATCTTAATTTTAATTATAAGTTATTTTTATTACCGGTTGAGCTCGTAGATTATGTGGTGGTCCATGAATTGTGTCACTTAAAACATATGAATCATTCGACTTTATTTTGGTCTGAAGTGGGCAAAGGGATAGTAAATTATAAGGACTGTCGGCGAGCTCTTAAAAAACATGAGGCCAGTATTTTTTAATTGCAGAAGTGGCAAAATTTGGTAGTATATTTGATATGTTAAATACTGACTATACAGTTATATTATTCTATAAATTTATAGATATCGCAGACCCAGAAAGTCTTAAAATCGAGCAGAAAAAGCTTGGTGGGAGCCTTAATTTGAAAGGGCGCATGATTATAGCCAAAGAAGGTATAAATGCCACCTTAGAGGGTAAAAATAGTGATGTGGAGCAGTATATGGAAACCCTAAAGCAAGATCCTAGATTTGCCGATATCTTGTTTAAGGAAAGTGTGGGCACTGGTTCTGCTTTTACTAAGCTAAAAATTAAAGTTCGACCAGAAATTGTGACTCTCGGAGCTGGTGATTTTGATATTAAAAATGAGACGGCGATTGAGCTCCCAGCTGAAGATCTAGAAAAAATGTATCAAAATGGGGAAGACTTCGTAGTTTTAGATTTAAGAAATGATTATGAAATTGCGTCTGGATATTTTGAAAAAACTATTGACCCTGGACTTCAGAATTTTCGTGATCTTCCACAGAAACTTAAAGAACTGGAAAATTTGAAAGATAAAAAAGTCGTGGCTGTGTGCACAGGGGGTATTCGTTGTGAGAAGGCGACCTGTTTACTCAAAAAAGAAGGTTTTTCCAATCTGTATCAGTTAAAAGATGGTATTCATACTTATATGAAAAAATATCCGGCAAGTAATTTTAAGGGTACTCTTTTTGTTTTTGATAATCGTATGGTGACTCCGGTGGTGCCAACTGAAAATAGACCGATTGTGGGTGAGTGTCTGTACTGCCAAGTGGCGACCGAAGATTATGCTAATGATGATTCAGTTTCTCCGTCCAGAAAAATTTTATGTTGTCAGAATTGTTTTGAATTACATAAAGATAGATTACGTGAGGCTGTAGCTATTAAATAAAGATAAATATTTATACACAAAAGGTCCATCTAATATAGATGGACCTTTTGTTGTGATTCACCCATATGAATCACTTTTTTCGTCGGTAAACGAAAAAATAAAAACACGCCTCATGGCGTTTGTGTTCGAAAGATCTATAACCTTACAAAATAGGGTCTCTGTACTCTTTGGGTCTCACAGATAACCTGTTTTTTCTGGTATTCCAGTTACTATTTTATATGAAGATAGACCTCTTGGCAATCATCCCCAGAGGTCCTTATTTGAAATTTATAGTATTTAGGAACTCAGTTAAAACATCGCCAGTAATTTGGGCGAAATCTCCTGATTGTAAGGCGAAATCTTCTAATTTTAAGGTATTTATCCTAACTCGTTCTAGTTTTACTACTTGGAGACCAAGTTTGGCACACATGCGTCTAATTTGATGTTTCTTGCCCTCAGTTAGGGTGATGTGAAATTCTTTGTCATTACTCTGAACAACGGTCGCTTTTTTTGTTTTATAACCACCTTCAAGCATTAAGCCTTTTGATAAGCGTTTGACGTGGTCACTGTTAACTGTTTTATCGGTAGTGACAATATATTCTTTTTGATGACTATTATTAGGGTTTAATAATTTGTCACCCAATCTGCCGTCATTGGTCAGCAAGATTAGTCCAGAGGACATTTTGTCTAAACGGCCAACTGGAAAAGTTTTGAAGGGGAGTTTAACAATAGAGTAGATATCTCTTTCATTAGGTGTCGATTTTAAAGTGGCAATACCTTTGGGTTTGTTTAAAATAAAATATTTATATTGAGCTAATTTTTCTAATTCGGTAATTTCCACTTTATCGGTATTACCGATAGCTTGACCTATTTGAGCTAACTGACCATTAACAAAAACCTTTTTTTGGGTGATAAGGTTGTCAGCTTGCTTCCTGGTGATGGGGTAGTGCTCCGCTAGGTATTTATTAATTCGAGTCATTTTAAATATGATCAATTTTGCTAGCTAGGATAAAATCATTTTCTGATAGGCCGCCGATAGCGTGAGTTGAGAGGCTAATGGTGACTTTTTTATAATGGTGCAAGTTGATATCGGGGTGGTGTCCTTCTTGCTCCGCGATTTGGGCCACTTTATTTATAAAATCTATACTAGTGTGAAAATCGGTAAAAGTATAAGTTTTTATGATTTTAGAGTGACGCTCAACCTCCCAACCTTCTATGTCTTGTAATAATTTGGCAATCTCGGCCTCTCCAAGGGGGGATTCAGTACCCTCACAAGCTACGCACACTTGTAAATGTAAGTCAGTCATATATTTATAACTATAACACAGATTTATTAAAAATAAAAGGAAAAGTAAATTAGTTAAAATATTAGGATCTTTGTTATAATAACAGAGTTATATTTAATCTATTTATTTAATCAATATGGGGGAATCTTTTAACTCGGTTTTTTTAACTAGTTTCTTAGATCAAAAAAGAACTTTAAGAGAATTATTATCAGAATCACGAGAGCGAGCTGATTTTTATGTGTTTTTAGCTCTAGCCACTTTTATTTCTACCTTAGGTTTACTCATAAATAGCTTAGAAGCTATTATTGGAGGCATGCTGATTGCTCCGATTTTATTCCCAATACTCAGTCTTTCGATGGGTATAGTCACCGCTTCACCATTGGCTTTAAAAAGGTCACTGAGGATTTTGTCACGATCGATTGTGGTAGTATTGTTGGTTTCGACTATTATCGCAATTTGTGTGGGTGAAGGAGAATTAGTAGAAACTATTATTGATAAGACTCAGCCTAATATTTTCTTATTTCTAATTGCTTTAATGTCGGGTTTTGCTGTGTCTTACTCTTGGGTTAAACAAGGTTTGTCTTCAGCTCTGCCAGGTATTGCCCAAGCGGTTTCTTTGGTGCCACCACTCGCCACTGTTGGTATTGGTATCGCTTTCTGGAATTTTGAAGTTATTGCAGGAGCTTTGATGTTGTTTTTAGTCAATTGTTTAGCCACGATCATAGGATCGCTAACGATATTTTCTTTATTTGGTTTTTCTAGATTACAAAGAGAGGAGGAAGAAAAAATTGTGGAGGAAGTTCTAGAAAATAAAATTCACGCTAAAGCGGTGGCTGAAGCTAATCTAGAATTAGAACAACACAATAAAAACTAGCTTAAGATTTCTTCAACTACAGCTTTAACGGCCCCACCATCAGCTGAAGCGCCTACTTCTTTCATCACGGCACCAATTAAAATACCCATTTTACTTTTATCTGAAATACCCAATTCCGCTTTTTTCTTTTCAGCAATAACTTTAATTTCTTCAGCGCTCATTTGAGCTGGCAGGTAACTTTGAATAACCACTAGTTCAGCTTCTTCATTTTCAGCTAAATCTGGGCGACCGCCAATTGTAAATTGTTCGGCAGCATCTTTTCTTTGATTAGAAGCCCTTTTTAAGATGGTTAAGGCCTCGTCATCTGTTAATTTATCGTCTGGTTTTTTACCTAAAACGACAGCTTCATTAGTGAAAGCGGCTAACAGGCCACGGATAACGCTTAGTTTAACCGCATTGCGTTCTTTCATGGCAGTCTTCATATCATCTTTAATTTGTTCGTGGATCATAGTGTAAAAATTAAAACATTAAGATTAAGTATTTGTACTGTAACAGAATTATAAATAATTCTCAATAATAAAACCCGGTTGCCTGCAAAACACGCCCCGGGGTACTGACTTGCGAATCATATGTCATCGATGTCCTTCATGTCGTGTGCGGATACCTCCTTTTTCGGGAATAATCCCTTAGCTAGAGTGTAAAACCAGTCAAGAATGATTGTGCCTAAATGAGAAGCCGCTTTTCTGATTTTTGATTTAGACATGGAACCGCACCTCCTTTCTAGGGTGTAGTGTACTGTAATTAGAGTGTTTTTTCAATAATGCTATAATTTAAGTCTATGACCGACGAAAAAGTCTTTATTAAATACTACAAACAACTCAATTCTGAACAAAAGAAGGCTGTTGACACTATAGAAGGTCCCGTGATGGTGGTGGCTGGGCCTGGAACAGGAAAGACTCAGATTTTAACCTTGAGGGTTGCTAATATTCTGCGCCAGACTGATGTGGCGCCAGAACAGATTTTAGCCCTGACTTTTACTAAGTCTGGGGTCTATGCTATGAGGAAACGCTTGGTCGAGATTATTGGTAGTCGAGGATATAAGGTTAATATCCACACTTTTCATAGTTTCTGTAATGATATTATTGCCAAATTTCCTGAAGAATTTTCCAATATTATTGGGGCTAATCCAGCCACACGCGTTGATCAAATAGATATTTTAAGTGCGGCTATTTTAAATGAGGGCGGAACCGCACTTAAGAGTTTTGGCGATCCCTTATTTTATTTAAAAGCTACTTTGAGTGAAATAGAAAGATTAAAAAGAGAAAATATTAATCCAGATGATTTATTTGTTTTAGTTCAAAATCAAGAGTCAGAATTTTTAGCTATTCCTGATTTGTGTCATGACAAGGGTGTTCATAAAGGCAAGATGAAAGGTAAGTATCAAACAGAAAAAAATAAAATAGATAGAAATAAACAATTGGTAAATGTTTATCGGGAATATGAAAATTTATTGCGCCAAAAAAAACTTTATGATTTTGGCGATATGATTATGGAAGTTATTAAAAGATTAAAAGATAATGGTGATTTTTTACTCCAAATTCAGGAAGAATTTCAATATATTTTAGCCGATGAACATCAAGATGCGAATGGGGCCCAAAATAATTTATTGGAATTATTATCTAGTTTTCATGATAATCCAAATTTATTTATAGTCGGCGACGAAAAACAGGCCATTTATCAATTCCAGGGGGCCTCTCTAGATAATTTTAATTATTTTAAAAGTTTATACCCAGAAGCCTGTATTATAACTTTGGTCGCCAATTACCGGTCGGTCCAAAAGGTTTTAGATTCTGCTCATAGTGTCATCACGAAGAGTGCCAGTCTAAACAATTTAAATATTCAAAATCTAGAAGCTAAAGCTTATATTGATAGAGAACTGGCTACATTTTTGTATCATTTTAGTGAAGAAGAATATGAATTGCGCTTTGTAGCCGAAAAAGTTAAAAATTTAATTGATGCCGGGCAAGACCCAAAAGAAATTGCTGTCTTGTATAGAAATAATAAAGATGCGCATAAATTAACCCCGTTTTTAGACCGATTAGAAGTTTCTTATACAGTGGAGTCGGATGAGGATATTTTAACTGACATTGATATTTCTAAACTACTAAAGATTTTAAGAAGCGCCGAATCTTTAGATGAAAATGAATTATTGCAGATAATCCACTTTTCAATTTTTAATCTACCAAGACTTGAGGTTTATAAGGTGATTAATGAGGTAGCTAAAAAACATCAACATGTCGGAGACATGATTAAATCTGAAACCTTTAAAGATTTAGTGGCTGATTCGGTCCTTTGGCGCGATTGGTGGGAACGAGTAGAGACTTGGAATACACAAGCTAAAAATGATTTATTGTTACCAACTTTGGAAAAAATTATTAATGAGTCAGGTTTTTTAAATCACCTCATCGGATTACTAGATTCATTGTTTAAAATAGAAAAATTAAGAAGATTATTAGATGAGGCTAAATTGGTAGTTGAGAATAATAAGGAAGCGAATTTGGGAGATTTTATAAAGCATCTAGATGTATTATTGGCTCATAATTTACCCCTCGAGGCTAAAAGTTTAACTAATAGCGCTGGTGTGAGGCTCATGACGGCCCATCGGTCTAAAGGTTTGGAATTTGACCAAGTGTTTATAATTGGCACGAGAGATGGCCACTGGGGTAATAAAAGATCGATCTCGTATTTTTCCGTTCCAAATCGAGGTAGTGAGGTGGCGGTTGATAATTTAGATGATGACCGGCGTCTATTTTATGTGGGTCTCACTCGGGCCAGGCGCGGTGTTCATATTAGTTTTTCTGATAAAAATCGAGATGGTAAAAATTTCTTACCATCGCAATTTATTGAAGAAATCGATGTTGACTTAGTAAAAGAAGTAGATGTTAGTAAATTTATAACTAAATATGAAAACGATCCAACATTTATTTTAAAAGAGAATAAAAATATAAGCGTTGCAAGTTTAGAAGATAAAAACTATCTTCAAGAAATATTTAAACAAAGGGGCTTATCGGTGACCGCTCTCAATAATTATTTAGAATGTCCTTGGAAGTACTTTTTTAAAAATCTAATTAGGTTGCCGGATATTAGAAATAAAAGTGCCTTGTATGGCACGGCTATTCATGATGCTTTGGAGAGATTTTTTAATTTGTATAAAGATAGGGGAGAACTGCCTCCTAAGGCGACTTTGTTATCACTTTTTGATAATGCCTTATTAAAACAACCTTTAAATGAAGAAGATTTTAAAGAGGTACAACAGAAGGGCCAAATCGATTTAGATAATTATTATGATCTTTATCAAAATAGTTGGACTAATAGAATTATTACGGAGTATGGAGTTAAGGTGCTTGATATAGAAGGCGGAGTGCCACTGACTGGAAAATTAGATAAGGTCGAGATTTTGGATTCAGGGTTGGTGAATGTGGTGGATTATAAAACGAGTAAACCAAAGAGTCGTAATGAAATTGAAGGTTTGACGAAAAACTCAGCTGGCAATTTTAAGAGGCAGTTAGTTTTTTATAAATTACTTTTAGAAAAGACTGATGATAATAAGTTTAAAATGGAATCAGCTGAGATAGACTTCATTCAGCCTAATGATCGGGGTGTTTATAAAAAAGAAAAATTTATTATAGAAGAAGGGGAAGTAGGCGAGCTTGAGGTTGTGGTGAAAAAGACTATTAATGAAATTCTCAATTTAGATTTTTGGTCTAAAAAATGTGAAAAAAAAGATTGTGAATTTTGTAAGTTGAGAGAGGTTTTGAAATAAAAACGTCACTAGCGGTATTTGTGCTAGTGACGTTTGGGTTGTGGGTTGAATCGGTGGGCTTAAGCCTACTTGCGCGCTTTGACTTTGAGGCGCACTATCGGTAGCTTGGAAACGTCTTCCTTCTTGTAGATTGTCTCGGGGTTCAATGACACCTCTTTTTCAGACTGGCGAGTGATGCGGTGGGGGCCTCCCATTCCAGGCGCTCCACCTTTCAGGTTGATAGTAACCCCATTTTTCCCCAGGAGGAGGAGGGGCATTAGTTCCTCATTGATTTTACCAACGCTTGTGACCCCTGTGGTTCTTGGCTTCCCTCCATTTTTAGGCTTAGACGTGATTTCTGTCTTGACGGTGAGGCTGCTCCCAACAAGTTTTCCAACCATGTTATTCCGCTTTCTCTATTTATGTCTATTCCCAGTGAACAGACTACGATGAAAATTTAAGATCTTCTGGTGTCTAATTTAACAATAAACTGGAAATTTTTCAAGTTTTTTAAAAAATTAAAAGCTTACATCCAATACAGGGTGTAAGCTTCGTCGAGGAGTATTTGTGCCGCTTTGTTACTTCATACAGCAGCTTCCTCTTTGGTCATGTGGTCGTACATCTCAGCGCACACTTGGTATTGCGGCTTCTGATGACCGGTTTCTGTGGCGACGCGGATCAATCCCTCTTCGTTGATGGACCTTATTTTGAAAGTTCCGCTATGTTCCCCGTACATGATGAATACAATATCCCCCGCGTTGTACCCTTTCTCACGTTTTGGCAACATCCCAACAATGATTCCGTCTATCACTAGTTCGAACAACATGTCATTTCCCCTTCGAGGGTTGTAATCTGAACTCCCCATTGAGTCAGATTTGTGCAGACTTAATGGTAGAACATAATAACCATACTTGCAAGTTTTTCTTGTAGATATTAATACTTATTTAGTATCAATCAATAATCCCGCTGAGTATAAACCTAAAATCATTATGAGTCCTAAGAAGATGAAAAGTAATTGTATAGAGCCTAGATAAATGATAATTGTCGCACAAGCAGGGCCCGCGATATAGGCTAAAGGTAGCATAATTCTTGATAGACTCAGGAGATTAGAGTCGTTAGAATTTATATGTTTAAACAGAAAAGTCTCTTTACCTATTTCAATACTAGCAGCCCCAATACGGGTGATGAATAAGATTATAGTCCAAACAATAAGACTATTGGTGTCTATAAAAGATATGGCGAT
>JAUPUJ010000055.1 GCA_030917625.1 Patescibacteria group bacterium | reverse complement strand
TTTGTAGTAGGTAATGGTTATACCAATCATTGCTCAGCTTGTCTGTGGAGTCTTCATGTAGATATTAATCCTGGGGATCGCGCTTCTAATTGTGGGGGAGATATGGAGCCTATATCTTTAATTCACGAGCATGGGGAGTTTGTTTTAACTCATAAATGCTTAGTTTGTGGACATCAAAAGTCCAATAAAACTCTCGGCGGTGACAGGCTGGATGAATATCTAAGTGGTATGATATAATCTAAGACCAGAGTA
The DNA here is from genome assembly GCA_030917625.1 of Patescibacteria group bacterium. Lineage (GTDB taxonomy): Bacteria > Patescibacteriota > Minisyncoccia > Phycocordibacterales > XYD1-FULL-46-19 > JAUPUJ01. The sequence goes on along the minus strand of JAUPUJ010000055.1, from coordinate 2,255 downwards.
TTTTACAAGTTTAAGATTTATTTTATGTCTAAGAAAGTAGAAATTTATAGTACTCCTACTTGTCACTTTTGCCATATGGCCAAAGATTTTTTTAATGATAATGGGGTAGAATTTACTGACTATAATGTGGCCACAGACGCTGTAAGGAGATCAGAGGTGGTAGAGAGAAGCGGTCAAATGGGCGTGCCGGTTATTTTTATAGATGATCAGATGGTTATTGGTTTTGATGAAGATAAATTACGGGAATTACTCGGTCTGTAATTAGCTTTATTTAGAAGCTGAATTGTGTCAGAATAAAACGAGCAAAACTAGGTTCTAGTTTTGCTCGTTTTATTGCCTTTGTAGTTCAATGGATAGAACAGTCCCGTCCTAAGGGATAGATGTAGGTTCGATTCCTACCAAAGGCACAAAAGATAAGATCTTTTGATTTTTAAGCCTAAATTAGCTACAATATAACGTATATGTCATCTGACAATATAGAGCAAAAGGTAGATGAGAGCTTAAATATAGCTCGTGAGAATCGTAAGATTTTAAAGAAGCTTTTATCTTACAGACGCTGGGAAGCTGTTTTCGCCGTGACTAAATTCGTATTATTTGCTATTGTAGCCTTTGGTTTGTATTATTATCTGCAACCTTATTTAGATCAAGTACTAAAGATTTATACAGATATTAATGGTTTGGTGGGTGGTTTTTCGGGTTTAAAATAGTTTTGCTTGGGTAGCTCAGTTGGTAGAGCATTCGCCTGAAGAGCGAGGGGTCGGCGGTTCGAACCCGCCCCCAAGCACAAATAAACCACTCTTTGGAGTGGTTTTGTGTTGGGGTGGACGGGTTCGAACCAGGAAAGGGGTCGGGAAAACTCTAGTTTTCCCGTGAAGGAAGGCAGGCGAAGCCGTCGGAAAACCTTGGGTTTCCGAGGAGTTTGATCCCACCCCAAGCACATAAAAAAATAACCCATTACTGGGTTATTTTTATTTTAGACGCTTTTGACTTTAAGTTTAGCCGTCTTATCTTTATCTATTTTAGGTAGTTTAATGGTGAGTAAACCATGTTTTTCTTCAGCCTCAGCTTCTTCTGTTTCGATTTCAGCTGGTAGGAGAATGGTTCGGGAGAATGAGCCCCAATATAGTTCTCTTTGAAAATAATCTTCATCAGCTAGGGATCTGTCGGTTTCGCGGCCGCCTTTGATGGTAATCATTTCTCTAGTAATAGAAATATGTAAATCATCAGGCTTAACTCCAGCCACCATAGTTTTAATAATGATGTCATTGGGGGTTTGATAAACGTCTACTGGTAGTTCGCCTTCCTCCTCTTCCTCAATCCAGTTTTCGCTTTCGCGTCTACTTGTGACTTCGGGAATTATTTCGTCTTCGTACAAATCGTCATCGTCCGCCACAGAGATAGTGCCAGTGATGCGTTCAAAGAATGATCTTTTTTGTCTAGCCATAATTGTAAGAAGTAATGTAGTTAAAAATAATAATACCTATAGCTTTATTTCGGAAGTGATTACGGGAGGATTGAGAGGACGATTAAAATATTTAACTCTTTCAAAAATAAAAATGATAAATATTGCTATAGCCCATAAACCGGAGAAAATATAAAGCATATCTAAACCGCTACTTCTAATTATAAGAAAGTTAAAAGTGGCGTGCAAGAATGTGGCGAGGATAAGTCCAATAGCTAGAAAGGAAATTTTCTTGAAAGAATTTGAATAAAAAGCAAAACTAATCATAATTCCGACAATAGCTGAGCTTAAAATATGAACAACAGTGGCTCCTAGGAATCTCATGTTGCCAGTTAAAAGTAGCGACATAGTATTGCCACCAGAAATGCTGGTATCTAGTAAAAATAAGGTATTTTCTACAGCCGCAAATCCAATGGCGGTGATGATGATATACATCATAGCGTCAATTGGTTCGTCATAATTACGATTACGAAAAGCGACAAAAAAAGTGGCTAGAAATTTTACAATTTCTTCTATCCCAGCCCAGACTAATAAGAAACCTAAACTAGATAAGAAAAAAGAAGTACTAATAAGTTCTTCAGCTTCTAAATTAAGACTAAAACCAAAGCGACTTAGTATATTAATGCTCAGATGTTGTAATAAAAATGCTCCCAAAACTGCAAAACCTCCAGCAATAAAGGTTTTTAAAATCATCCAATTTGGTTCCGGTTTTAATTTATCTTCTTTAAGCCAAAACCACAACCAGACCAGAGCTGGTAAAAAGCCTCCAATAAAGCATAGAGTAGCGATAAGA
>JAUPUJ010000017.1 GCA_030917625.1 Patescibacteria group bacterium | reverse complement strand
CAGAATCAGCTGCTACTTTAGTTTCCATACCAGTAGCCACCAATGGTACTTCAGGAATCAAACAAGGCACAGCTTGTCGTTGCATATTAGAACCCATCAGAGCTCGGTTGGCATCATCGTGCTCAAGAAAAGGCACCATCGAAGTCGCCACCGAGTAAGCTTCATTAGGAGCCACGTCAATGTAATCAACTTCATTAGGAGCCACTAAACCTGGTTTAGTTTTAGTTCTAACCTCCACTTGCTCACCTGTAAATTTACCACTCTCATCATAAGGCACAGCCCCGTGAGCAATATTATATTTTTCTTCTTCGAGTGCGTTCATATAAACCAACTCTTCTGTAATTTTGCCGTTTTTAACTTTTCTATACGGAGCTTCAATAATTCCAAATTCATTCACTCGCGCGAAACTAGATAAACGCAAAATCAAACCAATGTTTGGACCTTCTGGAGTTTGAATTGGACACACTCGTCCATAATGAGAAGTGTGAACGTCACGCACATCAAGACCAGCTCGTTCTCGAGTCAATCCTCCAGGACCAAGCGCTGAGAGCATTCGCAAGTGCTCCACTTCAGCTAATACGTTTTCTTGACTCATAAATTGAGACAATTGGTTGGTAGTGAAAAATTCTTTAAGTCGAGCTTGAAGAGGTCGTGGACTTATAAGTTGAACTGGAAGCATTGTAGTTGCATCAACAGTCGACATTCTATCTTGAATATTTCTCTTCATTTGAGTCATACCCACTTTTAATTTTTGTTGCAACATTTCTCCTACAGCGCGCACTCGTCTATTACCTAAGTGGTCAATATCATCAGCTTTGGAGCCTTTAGTAGTATTTAAAGCCACCATGTGAGTCAGGATAGTAAACACGTCATCCATGCAGATTACTCTTTCTTCTTTAGTTTTATCGGTAATTTTCTTATTAAATCTTTCATTAAAACGCAACCTTCCAACAACAGAAAAGTCATATTTTTCACGATCAAATAAAGAAGTTACAAATTCTTTAGCATTAGCAGCAGTCGCCAAATCTGAATCTCTTAATCTTTTATAAATTTCAATATAAGAATCATCTACTGATTTAGCATGATCTTTTTCTAGGGTACTCTTAATATAAGACTCATTAATACCAGCATCAGTAAACATCTTGACCATATCTTCATTAGTCAGAGTCTTACCTTCCTTATCAGCAAAAATACGAAGTAGTGATGTAGCTGGGAATTTTCGTTTTCGGTCGATCCGAACATAAATAGCTCCATCAGCTTCAGTTTCAAATTCAATCCACACACCACGAGATGGAATTATTTTAGCGCCAAAATATTTATTACCTCTTAAAATATTTTCAGTAAAAAAGACTCCCAAACTACGAGCTAGTTGGGGTACAATTACCCGCTCGATACCATTTATAATAAAAGTACCGTGGGCGGTCATCAAAGGAAAATCAGCCAAGAAAATTTCTTGTTCTTTTTCTTCTTGCAGAGTCTTGTTCAGCAATCTCACCTTAACCCTAAGTGGTGCATCATAAGACAACTTATGCTCTTTAGCATAGTACTCATCACATTTTGGTTTATCTAATTCAAAACTAGTAAAGTCTAGTTTAAATTTCTTTTCTGAGTAGTCTTGAATCGAAGAAAATTCTTCAAACAATTCTTTAAAACCTTCGCGGACCAACCAGTCAAAAGAAATGACTTGAAGCTCCACCAAATCAGGCATTTCATGCAAAGCCTTTTTAGCTTGTGAAAAATACTTTTTTTCTAACATAAAAAATAATGGGTTAATTATTAGAACCTTATAAAATAACAACCAAACAATGCCCTAGCTTAAGTAAAAAGCTCGGGTCGCTTAAAGAGAATTGTGCAAGACACTGACGCTACATCTATCATTACTCAATCTTGCCTGTAGTAAGAAAATACTATCAGATATTAGAAATATGTCAAATGAGGACGGAAGCACAAAACCCCTTTTTGAAACCCAGACCTACCCCCACCTTTTCAAAAAGGGGTTTTGGTAAATATTGATTAAAAACTACGCAAGCCCCCTTTCTTGTTTTTAAGAGAGCGCCAGGCTTCAATGTCTTTATGATGACCAGAGAGTAAGACTTTAGGCACTTTGTATTTTTTACCTTGAAATTCTAAAACTTCGGGTCGAGTATAGTTTTCGGAGCTCGCACTCCGCTTTTCTTCTAAAGAGTCGCCACTACCTAAAACTCCAGGAATCTGGCGTGACATCACATCAAGAATCACCAGCGCTGGCAACTCACCGCCGGTTAAAATATATGAACCAATAGTTATTTCTTCCGCTTTGAGAATTTTTTGAACCCGAGCATCAATCCCCTCATAGCGCCCAGCAATTAAAATAATATCCGAATAATTACGCGACCATTTTTTAGCCAGCCCATTAGAAAATTCTGTGCCTCCTGGCGCCATAATTAGAGTTTTTATTTTTTTTCCTTTAGTTTGCTCTTTAATACTAGCCACCGCCAAGAGGATAGGCTCAGCCGACAAGAGCATTCCTGGTCCACCACCGAAAGGTCTGTCGTCGACTTTTTGATGTTTATCCAAAGTAAAATCCCTCAGGTTATAAACCTGAACGTTAATTAAATTGTTTTTTATCGCCCGTCCAATAATAGACTCTTTTAAGTAGCCCGTGACTAGATCTGGACAGACAGTAATAATATGAAAATTAATCATTAGACTCACACTATACAATAGATTTATAGTATTTCAACATACAAATAAAGCCTATTTGAGAGGGTCACAAGGCTGGCGAGCCGAGTGTTTCAGGATTTTTTAACCTTCAAAAAATCCGTACTCTCAAATAGGCTTTATTAAAAATATCTTTTACATCTTCAAATCCTCCATCGCTTGATCTACTGATCTTGCCGCTGAAGTATTGTTGTTACTTTCATTTGATCTTAAACCACCTTCAGGTTCACTGATTTTTAGATTAACTCGAGCATTATTTTTCATACCCACCACCCGAAGTAAAGTTCTAATAGCCTTAGCAGTGTTGCCTTGGCGACCAATAATTTTTCCCATATCTTCTGGATTCACATCAAGAGTTATAAGTACCCCCATTTCATCAACTTTTCGATCCACTCGGACATCGCCCGGGTGATCTACTAGCGCCTTTACCACCATTTCTAAAAACTCTTTATCATGATACTGCTCAGACATGTTTAGTTTTGACTAATCTTTTTATTAAAAAACAACAGGAACGACAATCGAGTTGTTCTTAAATAGTGTAAATAAATACCCTATTTATGTCAAAGGAAATTTAAACAAAAAAAACTCCTTCATTGGAAAGAGTTTTTTGTTTAGATTTAAAGTTTTATTCAGCCTTCGCTTCTTCAGTCACTTCTGGAGCAGGCGCTTCCTCGGGAGTAGCTTCTTCTACCACTACTTCAGCTGGAGCTTCAGACACAGGAGTTTCAGCGGTCGCTTCAGCTACTACTTCTGGAGCAGGAGCCTCGGGAGCTGGGGCCACTTCAGCTACCACTTCAGCCGGCTTTCTAGTTGGCAACATATTAATTTTATCACCTTCTAATTGACCAAAACGGACCAACATATTGTGCACAGTATCAGAAGCTAAAGCCCCTTTAGACAACCAGTGTTTAATTCTATCACCTTTTAATTGGGGTACTCCTTGGCGAGCATCATAAGAACCTAAAATTTCTAAGAAATTACCACTCTTAGGTCCATTTTGAGATTCGGTAACAACCACCCTAAATGAGGGGTCATTTTTCCGGCCAACTCTTTGAAGTCGTAGTTTTAACATACCGCAACATGGTAACAGAAGTTTAAAATAGAGTCAACCGAAAAAGACCATCCGACCTTGTATCCTTTAAATTACATTGACAAGCCCTCTACTAAAAACCATACTATACATACATTAAATGAAACCAGAGACAGATAATACTAATATCGAATCAACTATTACCGGCACCTTAAGGATTTCTAAAAAGGGTATCGGTTTTATTTACGACGATAAGTCTAATGACTCTGTTACTATAGAACCAGCTTTCCTCCACCAAGCTCTACACGGTGATACCGTCACTGTTTTAAAACATCCTAATTTTAAAGAAGATGAACCAACCGGTGAAGTAACAGAGATAGTTAAAAGAAAAAAACTTGGATTTATCGGCACCATCGAACAGACAGGTAAAGACTTAACTTTAAAAGCTGACGACGGCCGGATGTACGCCACCATATCAATAGCCGAAAGCTCTATCCCGACTGATGATAAAAAACTCATTGGTCAAAAAGCTCTAGTAGAAATTGTAGATTGGCCAGTTGGGCAAAAAAATCCTATAGGGGAAATAATTGAGGTTCTAGGCGAACCCGGCACTCACGAAGTTGAAATGCAATCTATTGTACTTGATAAAGGCCTGCCAATACGTTTTCCTGATGCCGTAGAAAAAGAAGGCGAAAGAGTAGCCAGTGGTGCTTCGGCAGACATGGAACAAGAAGCCAAAAAGAGAAGAGATTTCCGTACCACCCCCACTTTTACCATCGACCCTCATGACGCCAAAGACTTTGACGACGCGTTGTCTATTAAAAAATTAGATAATGGTAATTTTGAAGTTGGTGTTCATATTGCTGATGTTTCTCATTTTGTCACCCCGGGCTCTATTTTAGATAAAGAAGCTTCCAAGCGAGCGACTTCTATTTATTTGGTGGACAGAACTATACCCATGCTCCCAGAAGCCCTGTCCAACAATATTTGTAGTCTCATGCCTGAAGTAGAGAGACTCGCTTTCGCCGCCGTTTTTGAAATGGACATTGCTGGTAATATTAAAAACGAATGGTTTGGTCGCACGATCATAAAATCAGACAAACGTTTTTCCTATGAAGAAGTTCAAGATGTTTTAGATGCTAAAAGCGATAGTCCTCACAAAGAATTTCTATTTAATTTACGTGACATCGCTCGTGGATTGCGTCAGAAAAAATTAGACGCTGGAGCAGTCACCTTTGAAGACTCTGAAGTAAAATTTGTTTTAGATGAAGAAAATAGACCAATTGCAATCAAACTCAAAGAACGTCTTGAAGCCCATATGCTGATCGAAGACTTCATGTTGCTCGCCAATAAAAAAGTAGCTGAGTTTGCAGCTAAAAAACATAAAAATATACCAGACGCTTTCGTTTATCGTATTCACGACTACCCAGATGTCGAAAAAATGACTCATTTAAAAAATTTCTTAGAGCCTTTAGGTTATCATTTAAAAATAGAAAATGATGAAATAAAATCTGAAGATTTGAATAATCTGCTCGCTCAAGCTGAAGGTAAAACCGAGCAAGCAATTATTCAAAAAGCGGCCGTTAGATCAATGTCTAAGGCTATTTACTCCGTATCCAATATCGGCCACTGGGGATTAGCTTTTCCTCACTATACTCACTTCACTTCACCAATTCGCCGTTACCCTGACGTTCTAGTTCATCGGCTGTTAAATATTTATTTACAAGGCCAAACTCCAAATGAAAAAACAATTAAATATATTGCTGAACAAGTTGTTCATTCTTCAAGTATGGAGCAAAAAGCCTCCGAAGCTGAACGAGAATCTATTCGCTATAAACAAATAGAATATATGGCCGATAAAGTGGGTCAGGTTTTTGATGGCATTATCTCTGGTGTTGCTGAGTGGGGCATTTTTGTAGAGGAAATTACTACTCGGACCGATGGCCTGGTTGGACTGCGCTCTCTACATAATGACTTTTACGAATATGATCAAAAGAAATTTGCTCTAGTTGGTAGAAGAACTGGCACCACTTATCGTCTGGGCGATAAAGTAAAAATCAAACTCATGAAAACTGATTTGAAAGAAAGACAAGTCGATTACATTTTAGTATAAATTTCAAACCAAAACCCCCAGGAATTTGCGAAGCAGATTCCTGGGGGTTTTATTTTTGTACCAAAATAGTTTTTGAAAACTATTTTTCCTTCCTATTTTTACTTAGCCCAGCCTTCAGCTTCTTCAAATTTAATAGACAACAGTTTAGAAATACCATCACGCCCCATAGTCACTCCATACAAAATCCCCGCTCGGGACATAGTTTCTCTATTGTGAGTAATCACAATTAACTGTGAGTCTTTAGCGAGCCTCTCAATCATATCGCCATATTTTTTGGAGTTAGCCTCATCTAGCGCTGCATCTGTTTCATCTAAAATTAAAAATGGTGGTGGATTAACCTGACTCATAGCAAACAAAAGAGCAATCGAAGTCAACGCTCTCTCACCTCCCGACATCATATCTAAACCTTTTATTTTTTTCCGAGGTAAATTAACCTTAATTTCCACCCCCACTTCTTCTGTTTCTTCTTTAGTATCTCTTCTATAGACAGGACTAGAGACCAAATCCAATCTAGCTGTTCCCCCTCCAAACATTAAAGCAAAATAGCTAGAGAATTCTTGATTAATTTTTTGAATACCTTCTTTAAATTCGGTGGCAATTTTAGCTGACAATTCATCGGCCACCACTTTTAAAGACTCGGCACTTTGTTCTAAATCAGCCAATTCTTTAACTAAATAATCGTGTCGTTCTGTAGTTTCTTTAAATTCTTCCAATACTCCCTCATGACCCACTCCCGCATCCTCTAGTCGTAGTTTTATTTTTTCCATCTCTCGCCTTCTATCAACCTGAACCTCTCTAGGCTCATTCATACTAGGTACTTCTTTCAAGAGCCTCCTATAATCTCTTATTTCTATATCAACCAAAGTTACCCCCTCTTCAATTTCTCGCCTGAAATCTTCTTCTTCGCCCATTAAAGAATGTTCGCGATGAGACAGATCGTTTAAAATGGCTTCGATTTCACTTTTCTTGGCTCGTAATTCATAACGATTGCGCTCGGCAGACTGAAGATATTTTTTCTCATCATCCAAAGCTAATTGGGCTTGAATTTTTTCAGCATTTAAATGTGACGCCTTCAATTCTAAATCGGCTAAATTTTTATTTAGCCCCTCAGCTTCTTTTTTTAAAGATAAAATTTTAATATTATTGTCCGAATTTTCTGTTTGAGTTTTATAGCGATTAACTAATTTATTTATATTTTCCAACAATACCGCCACCAGATTTTTGAGTTGATTAAAATCAGTAGAGTATTCATATTGCTGAACCAAGCTCGACATTTCATCACGAACCAAAACTATCTCCGACCACGGTACTGAGATATTAGTTTCTTCTTTTTTAAAATCTTGATGAGCTGTAATCGTGCCTTCAATCCGCCCTAAATCACGAGCAATTTTATCTTTATCTTGTTGGACACTAAAAATAGACCGTTCTAAAAATCTTAATTTATCTTCTTTATCTTTAAGTCTAGCGTCTGGGGCTGACAAATCTTCTCCCAACTCTTTAATTTTATTATTAACTGCCACCAACTCTTCTGTTGGTCTCTGTTTTCTATCATTAATTTCTTGCCTTTTATGTTTTAGATATTCTTCTTCCCGAAACAAATATTCTAAATACAAAGTCTTGAGCCGACTTCTAATCTCGGCTGTTTCTCTAATTTTAGTAACTTGAATTTCAAGAAATTTTAAATGGGGTACAATTTCTCGCCGTAGCAATTGAACTTCTCTAATATTATCTTTGGTCTGTAAAAGTTTTTTCTCCGTTTCCTCAATTTTCCATTGATAAACCTTAAGCCCTAAAGCATCTTCAATCATTTCTCGCCGATCACGCGGACTAGAATTCAAAATTTTATCAGCTTCTCCTTGGCTAATAATATGATGCCCTGACGAACCTAAACCAGCACCAGACAAAAGTTCCAGCACATCTTTTAATCTAACAACTGAGCCATTTAAACTATATGTATTAACGCCATCACGATACACCGTTCTCGTGACCGCAATTTCATCATAATCATAAGGTAAACTTTTATCTCTATTATCAAAAACTACGGTCGCCGAAGCCCGGCCGGCTTCACCCCCAGTATGACCACCATTAAAAATAAGATCTTCACCTCTTTTGCCACGCAAAGATTTCATCGACTGCTCGCCGAGCACCCAACGAAAACCTTCAGCCACATTAGATTTACCAGAGCCATTGGGCCCCACCACACCAGTTACATCAGTATTAAAAGTAAAAACAGTCTTCTTGGCAAAAGACTTAAAACCAGTAAGTTCGAGAGACAATAATCGCATTGATTAATTTTATCACAAAAAGTGACAGGGAAGCTGTAGACAACTATTTATCCCAACCTTTTGTAGCCAGCGCCAACTGAGCAGCTTTTTGTTCAGCTTCTTGTTTAGAGTGACCTTCACCTTCAGCCACTAATTCTTTATCTAAATAGACACCAACTCTAAACTTTTTATTATGATCAGGACCAGTCTCATTTAAAACCTCATAAGATGGAGTAATGGAAGTAAATTCCTGGGCTTTTTCTTGAAAAAAACTTTTAGCATCTTGCCATAAATTGCGCGCAATGATGTCAGACATTTTATACAGCAAATTACTTTCGATAAAATTAAAAGCTTGATCATAACCACTGTCTAAATATATCGCCCCAATAATAGCTTCAAAAGTATTAGCTAAAATATATTGCCGAGCCCGCCCTGTATCTTTAGCTTCTCCGCGTGACAAAAGTAAATAATCATTAACGGAAAGTTCGGCTGCGGCTTCGGATAGACTAATAGTATTAACCAAAGACGCTCTAAAAGCAGTTAACTCGCCTTCTGGTTTATTAGGATAGGTTTTATACAAGTAATCAGTAACCACGAGCTCAAGGACCGCGTCGCCCAAAAATTCTAATCTTTCATTGTGGTCAGCTTCGGCATCACGATGCTCATTGATGTAAGACCTATGAGTAAAAGCCTGGCGCAACAAGCTAATATCATTAAAAGGAGTTTTGATAATATCTGAAAATTTCTTAAATTCTGGGTCTGTCATATGGTGTTATTTTTATGTGTCCCATCTTACTATTTATCGCAAAAGATGCAATGAGAGCCGGTTATTTGATCGCCTTAATCGCTTTAGTAATAAAGGGGACAATATCGTCATAGATTTTTAGCTCCACCACTTCAGGTAAGGTAAACCAACGACAATCATCAAGCCCACCTTTATTTTTCCCGACTGCTAATTTATTAAAATCGGCTTCGCTACACTGCGCGACAAAATAATTAACTTGCTTACGAATTTTACCCTTCTCCGGATCAGATGCTATATATTCATTTTTCCCTACCGCTTCACCAATAGTCACAGGTAGAGACATTTCTTCTAAAATTTCCCGGACTGTTCCCTCTTCAACTGTTTCCCCGTCTTCAATATGGCCCTTAGAGAGCGTCCAGTAACCAAAAATATCATGCACTAAAGCCAAATGAATCTGACCATCTTTTCGACAGAAAACTACAGCGCCACCGAGTTTTTCAATCGGCATTTCTTCATAAGGAATATCTTTCGGACGTTTCTTTTTAGCCGGCACATCATTTTTACCTGGCTCCCCCATTTCTTTATATACAGCGCCCAGAACTCCGTTGACGAACTTGCCACTATTTTCACCCCCAAAGGTTTTAGCTAGTTCAATCGCTTCATTAATAGCTACCCGCTCTGGCACTTCGGTTTTATTACCAAAAATAAGCTCAAATAAGCCAATGCGCAAAACATTACGATCAACAATGGCAATATTGGCTAGAGGCCAATCTGGAGCCGCTTTTTCTATAATATGATCCAACTTTTCCTGCTTCACCACTACGCCGTCGACGAGTTTTTTAGCAAATTCACCACTGTCGAGACCAGGGGCCAATTCTTCGGTAATCCGAGTGACAATATTATCAACATCGCTAGTTTTTCGCACTCCTTCATGAAAATCCCACTCAAAAAGAGCCTGCATTGCAATACTTCGAGATAAATGACGATTGGCCATAAAATATAAAGATCTAAAAACTAAACTAACAATTTTAAATTTAAAAAACTTAAACCCCAGACTAGGGTTTAAGTTTAAGCGCTGGCTTTACTGGTTTTTTTAGCCGCTTTCTTTTCGGCTTTAGCTACGACATCTATAACTTGTTTACCGCGGTACATACCACAGTTTGAACAAGCCCGGTGACGCAAGTGAGAAGCGCTACAATTAGTGCACTTCGAAAGACGTGGAGCGGTGAGTCCGTGATGGCTCCGGCGGTTACCGGTATGAGCCCGTGTGTGTCGCATTCGTACTGACATATTGGATTTAATATATATTAAATTCTAAAAAAAGGCAAGAAAAAGCCCAGCTCCGACTCTTTGTAATAAAACCTTAAGACTTTTTATTTAAATCTAATTTAGTCAAAAAACTTCGGCGATGAATCTCACATATTCCATGCTGTCTAAGCGCTTCAATATGAACCTTGGTTCCATAACCTTTATGGCCAGCAAAATTGTAAGCTGGATATTTGTCGTGCTCCGCTACCATATGCCGATCACGGACCACCTTAGCTATAACTGAGGCCAGAGCGATGACGGTTTCGGTTTCGTCACCGCGGATGATGGTTTTTTGATGGACGAAGACGGACGGCGCCCGCAGGGCGCCGTCTAATAAGACTAAGACCCCACTCCCCTCGGTTGCAAAAGGCAGTAAAGCTTTTTTTAAAGCTAATTTTATAGTCGGCACAATACCAAGATTGTCGATATCGCTCGCCGGGCCATGACTATGTGACATCACTACCTTGCCCTCTTTATGCCAAATTACTAATTGGTCAAAAATAAGTTCTCGTCTTTTTGGTGTTAATTTTTTTGAGTCTTTAATCCCCTGGGGAAATAAAAGCTGTTCAATCTCTGCCAAATCGGAAACTTTGACTCCGAAAGCCCCGAGCGTCACCGGCCCCGCTAGTGGCCCCCGTCCGGCTTCATCCACGCCAATTACATAATCATAAGTTTTACTAGAATCCATCAAAAAATTATACCACAGCTTTTTCATCACCTTTTTTCATCAAAATTCTCACGATTTGATATAATTAAAACCACCATTCCACCCAACCTTAAGGAGTTATATAGATTAATTAAAAATGGTTGGGCTTGGGTATGGATTTTTAATTAATCTATATCACGACGTTCACCATGTCATTCGTCCACCTCCATACCCACAGCCACTATAGCCTTCTCGACGGCCTATCAAAACCCAAAGACTTTGTTAAAAAAGCTAAGGAATACGGCATGCCCGCTGTGGGCTTAACCGATCACGGCACTATGTATGGTGTCATAGATTTTTATGACACTTTAAAAAGTGAAGGTATCAAACCCATCATTGGAGTTGAAGTCTATATGGCCATCCGCAGTCGCCATGAT
>JAUPUJ010000054.1 GCA_030917625.1 Patescibacteria group bacterium | reverse complement strand
ATTTTTTCTTATTTCCAGCTAAACACTTTATTACCACTCCCGAGATGAGGGAAAAAGCCCTAGCCTCTATTAGTTTTGAATTAGAGCAACAATTAGAAAAATTTAGTAAACAAGGCAAACCCCTTGAGGCTGAAAGAATAAAAAGGCGAACGAAATATGATATGGCGATGATGGCTGAAATTGGTTATTGTAATGGTATTGAAAATTATTCTCGTCATCTATCTGGTCGCGAGGCTGGAGCGGCACCAGATACACTACTGGCCTATTTTCCTAAGAAAGCTGACGGTTCCCCAGATTTTTTAACAGTAATCGACGAATCTCATGTGACTGTATCTCAAATTGGAGCGATGTATGCTGGTGACAAAAGTCGTAAGGAAACCCTAATTGAATATGGTTTTCGCTTACCGAGCGCGCTCGATAATAGACCTCTTAAATTTAATGAATTTGAAGAGCGAGTCGGACAAGTGGTTTACACTAGTGCCACTCCTGGTAAATATGAATATGAACATGGTCAAAATATAGCTGAACAGATTATTAGGCCCACCGGCTTACTCGATCCTGTTATTGAAGTGAGGCCAGTTATTGGTTCTAAAACTTATGCTGGCCAAGTTAAAGATTTTATTAAAGAGGCTAATATTGAAATCAAAAAAGGGTATAGAGCTATTGCCACTACTTTAACTAAAAAAATGGCCGAAGACCTCAGTGAGTTTTTAAAAGAAGCTGGCATCAAATCAGCTTACTTGCACAGTGAAGTTAAGACTCTAGAAAGAATTCAAATTTTAACTAATTTTAGAAAAGGCGAGTTCGATGTGCTCGTCGGGGTCAACCTTTTGCGAGAAGGACTCGACTTACCCGAAGTTTCTTTTATTGGTATTTTAGATGCTGACAAAGAGGGTTTCTTGCGCTCTGAGACTTCTTTAATCCAAACTATTGGCCGAGCTGCTCGTAATGTGGATGGGCGAGTTATTTTGTATGCTGATGTGGTGACAGGCTCGATGCAAAAGGCGATAGATGAAACTAAAAGACGAAGATTATTACAAACTGAATATAATAAGAAAAATAAAATTACTCCTGCTAGTATTAAAAAAAGTATTCAAGATATTACTGAAGGCTTGATGTCTGATCGTGAAAAAACTGTGAAGCGGTTGGTGGAGCTCGATAAAATTGCTATTGGTTCTGATAAAAAAGCCCTAGCGAAGATCATAAAACTTAAAGAAAAAGAAATGTCAGAGGCAGTTAAAATATTAGACTTTGAAACAGCGGCTGTTTTACGTGATGAAATAAAGGAATTGACGATGTCTATTTAAATGTTATATTTTAAATTGGATGTTGTCTGGTGAAGAAAGAAAACTCGATTCCTGTTACGTTGGAAAAGCCTAAACTGGTGTTGGTACTGTAAATGCAACGTTGCTACACCAGGGTTAAGGAGTACAATCTCCTCCCTCTAAGGGAACGGACAATTGGTCTCTTGAGATGTATTTCCAGAGTAGGGTTAAGTAAGTAGGGAAACCGAAAAACTTTCCCGAAGATGGGGGTATAGCCCCCCCAAGGCTAAACTAAGGGCAACATCCATTTCAGCCTGACTCAAATCGAGCCAGGCCTTTTATTTAGAAAAAAGTGGATAAGTTTTGTTGACGGTAAACGTTCGTTCACCTATAATAAAAATACAATTATTTACATTGTAATCTATAAATATTATGAACTACCACCAATACAAAAGATCTATGGAGAAAGAATTGAGCCTGCTTAATAAAGTGATCGACGACAAAATAGTTTTAGGCCAGCCTTACTATAGAGAATCCTTAAGACACAAAATTTTATCTAGACAGTTGGCTCGGCTAAATAGTAAAAACTATTTCTCAGGTTTGTTTTCAGCTTTATCTTTATTCTAATTATGTCCGAATACGTTACCATTTTAATGGAATTTTATAATCAAAATAAGCGCATGCCGACTTATTCTGAAATGATGTCTCTGTTTGGTTTTAAATCAAAGAATGCTGTCTATAAGGTGATCAGTAAAATAGTCGATGCTGGATTGGTGGAGAAAGATCATCTCGGTCGCTTATTGCCCCCGATGAGTTTTTCGGAAGTGCCTTTATTGGGCTCAGTCACTGCTGGCTTTCCGGTATCAGTCGAAGCTAATCATACTTATGATACTTTAAATTTAAATGATTTTTTAATAGAAAAAAAAGATAAGACTTTTATTTTAGAAGTTGATGGCGATTCTATGATCGATGCTCATATAGAAGATGGTGACATGGTGATTGCTGAAAAAACAGATACGGCTCGCGATGGTGACATTGTGATTGCTAATATAGATGGGGAATTTACTATGAAATATTTTCGTAAAAAGGGGACTAAGGTCTGGTTAGAACCAGCTAATAAAAAATACGCCCCACTTTTTCCAGATTTTGATCTCAAAATAGTAGCAGTGGTGCGAGGGGTGATTAGAAAGTACTAGTTCTTGTATAATTGGTAACTTTTGTATTTTATGGTATAATTAGAGTGTAGGTATCCCCAGAGGCTGTTGTGAGGGAGTTTTTGTATTTATAAAGACCAGACTGAATTTTATGAA
>JAUPUJ010000016.1 GCA_030917625.1 Patescibacteria group bacterium | reverse complement strand
ACCCTTTAAACTATCTTCTACCCCATCAATATTTGGCACTTCATTATCAGTAATAAAATCTGGGTCAGTATTGTAAACATAAGAGCCACCTGGTAAATAACCAGTGGCAATATTACTTTCTACTTTAAGTAGTGGTCCTCGGAACCAAAAAGCACTACCATCAGCTCCTATGTCTTCACCCTCGGAATCAGTAAATCTACTATCTACTTCACTTTCGCTCACAGCTTCTTTGGTGCCCACCACTAAGTTATTTATAATCAACCCAGTCTCTACACCACTTGCGGTAGCAATCGCACTTCCAGTTGCCCCAACCACAGAGTTACCAGAGATGATACCCGTACCTTTATTATTTAAAATACCAAAGCGATTAGGATTAATAATGGCATTACCTTTAAAGAAAAATGCATTTTGGACATAACGAGCCTGAAGAGCATGTCTGTTATTTTGATTGCTTCCAATAGTAGTTGGATTGCCAGTAATACCAAACTCTGTGTTGTCTATCACATCAATTGTAGTCCGTCCTAAATCTATTAAAGAAGCATTACTAACTGTCGCTAAAGTATGGCCTGAAAACAAAATATGTCCCCTATCATTATTATTAGTATCTGAACGTAAAACAACATTTCTACTGACATTAGTTACATAACCAGTATGATTAAACTCTAATGGTTTATTTAAAGTAATAACCGTCTCACTTGGAACAAGTGGATCATTAAAAATACTAACTATAGAAACTTTTTCGGTTTGATCTACATGTTCATAATCTGGGTCAGTAATATTTTGATTACTCAAAGAACTAGTTAAATACAATTCATCACCAACTTGCCAACCACTCGGATTTTCTACCATGATTGCGTTAGAACCATCATCCGCTTCAACTACAGCAGTGAAAGAAGAAGTTAGTTCTGTACCAATGATTTGAATTTTACCACCACTAGCCACCAAACCTAAATTAAATTGCTCGGGGTCTTCTGTAGTATTTATATCTCCCGAAAACACTACTTCACTTTTTATATTTCTATTAGCCGGAGAAATGTCTAGCTCTCCTGTCACATAGACATGAATAGTACCTACAGTCATCTTGGTATTTTTAGTTGGATCGAAGATAAGGGACCCTTTAACAGCCACTGCCTTAAAAGCCTGATTACTGTTTTCATCATAAGTAACTTCAACGCCCTCTGGAATTAAAACAATATCATCTTCACTTAAACCAGCTCCGCCTAAAACTTCGGACCACTTACCACTTTGATTGACTTTAATATTGGCCACCTTAGCCATATCAGGCAACCAAGAACCAACATCATCAAAAGCCGTACCAGAAATAATTGGCAATTTAAAAGACGCGTAATATTTTGGAATTAAAGTTCCTGCAGTCCAATCAGTATCTAGTCGAGTATAATTAGCAGCTTGAACATTGTCAGAATCCGAGGAGATAATAAAAAAACCAGTAATAGCTAAAAGAAAACCAACTATCACTAAGTTATCAATCGCGTTTTGTTTGAGCCAATTAAGCATTATGCATTTAGTTGCTACTTATTATACTAGCGCCATCTAAGTAACACAATAAATTAGAAATTTATCTGTTTATAAGTCTAAAATACCCTATAAAAAAGCCCCCACCCAGAACGAGTCTAGGGGGAGCTGCAGCGAGCTATGGTGTGCCAGTGTTGTGCATAAGACTGTCTGTCGTCTTTTGGTGTCCATAGTGTTACCACTACACTCTAAATTTTAACAAACGGTAGTAAAAAAGTGGTCAAGTCGAGTCTTGGTCTTACCCACGATCACGGAGAGAAGCTAGGGATCCACCTTTCTCATTCAATCTCTTCAGATCTTCCTCATGTTGAGCCTTAGTTACCAATTTTGGGGGCACAATCATCAGGCGACCCCATATAATTTTGAAAAATTTTCTCACTTTTTTACCCTTTAAGGTTAAGGACCAGGAGTTGGCAACGGCTTACACCCTGCAATGTGGCTAGTGTAGTAACCACTCGAAATATTTCTACCACACACATCACAAGGGTAACAGCATGGCATCATATGTTCAATGGGCATTTCTGTGGAATGACAACCGCAACGACACTCTCCTATTACAATTTCGCACATATACGATCCTCCAAATTTAAGTTAAGGAACTTTTGTTTAAGTTATTAATACAACAAATTTTATATTTATTCAACATAAAAGACCACCTTGGGGGTGATCTTTCTACTGTGGTGGACTTAGGTGGCGAAAGTTGGAACCAGATTGTTAAAAATATTAGAGAGTTGAGGGAGGTTTTGAAATAAAAAAGCGCCCAACCTTTCGGTCGAGCGCCCATGAGTCACCAGTAGTGACTTTAGCGTTCAGCGCCCACGCCGCCTACATGGAGGCGACCCTCAGAGAAGATTTCCGTCAGCATTTGAAAAAGCGCGGAAACCTCACTCTCGGGCTTCGTGGCCACAATCTCCCACCCGCTACGAAGTTCGATGGTGTAGGAATCGCCCTTCTTGTACTCATTGATCTGAGACTTGACGTCGGCCCAGAACAGAGGTTCCAACAGAGCGAAATCTTCCTTGATCCGGTTAATCTCGAGAACGCTCTGACAAGCCGAGCAGGTGGACGAGTCATGATCGACGCCGCTATGATCACGACCGTTCGACAGACTGCTCATCATGGCATCGACTTTTTCGTGGAGACAGACCTTGATCAACTCCCGCTGGCGCTCATGGTAAACCTGAAGGATAGTGTACAATCTCTTGGTGTCCAGATCTTGGACAACACCAACAACCTCCTCCCCTTCGGCCAGCGGGGTCGAAGGGGCCACAAGCTGTGGCTCATCGATCCCATCCATCTTTTCGCGCAAATTACCCAAAAACGTACCTTCGGACATGGTGTAATTTCTCCTTCTAAAGTTCTTGTTTTGTGAGTCCCATCGACCCACTCCAGTGATATATCTAACACGTATGTAAACATATGTCAACGTGTGGACCCGGGGAGATTCGAACTCCCGACCTCCCGCTTGCAAAGCGGGCGCTCTACCAACTCAGCTACGGGCCCAATGTCAGCCATATAGACTGATCGACAATTATATTAACCAAAATTCAATGAAAAAGCAATTTAACTTTATTCACCCATTGTAGTTGAAGTAGACACATTATTACCAACCGGCTCGCTAGTTAAATTTTTAAGTTCTGATTCTAAAATAGACAAATTTTTACTAACTTCCAATAATTCCTTATCGCACAGAGTTTTAGTTTTAGCATCTAATTTTTTAGAGCACTTATCTACCACTTTTTGATATTCAGCTAGTTGATCTTCTATATCATCGGTGACCCTAGTTTGTGGATTACCAAAAGATCCAAACCATATCCAAGCTAAAATCAGCAGAATGACCACCATCAGCACCGCTAAAATCTTTCGTTCAGTATTGTTCATATTGTTATATAGTTAAATCAACTGTTAATCTTTATATACTTCAGATAACCACAATCACTTGGTTAATGCAAGATCTAAAATATGGTCTAAAAAATCAGAGTAAGATAAACCTACAGCTTCCATCGATTTTGATAAAGGTGAAGCCAGAGAGAGCCCTGGTAAAGTATTGACCTCAAGGGCATATACACCTCTAGGAGAAACAATAAAATCTGACCTAGAATAATGCCTCAGACCTAATAATTTGTGAATCTTTTTAGTCAAAACTTGGATCTGCTCGCTTTCTGATTCACTAAAATAACCCGGACAACGACTATTGTTAAGACCCGAATATTTATCTTCATAACTCCAAAAATTATTAGCCGGTTTTAAAACCTCTATCGCTGGAAAAGAGTAAATCTCATGATTACGAAAATTATCGACAGCCCCACAAGTCGATTCTTTGCCTCGAATATATTCTTCCACCAAAACATAATCAGAAAATCTTAAACTATTCTGTATAGCTAATTCTAATTCTTTGAAAGTCTTAGCTAAATAAACCCCCACCGAAGACCCTTTATCCATTGGCTTTACAATCCATGGCGGTGAAATCTTTTTAAACACCTCTGAGGCCGCTAAAAATACTTGATCACTTTTTTCTAAAACAAGACCTCGAGGAGTGAGAATATCATTATCTTTTAAAATTTCTTTAACTTCATACTTATTCATACCCAAACTAGATCCATAACGATCACTACCAGTAAATGGTAAGCCTAGATTATTTAAAATTCCCTGCACCTGACCGTCTTCACCAAACTCACCATGAAGAGCATTGAAAGCGACATCAATATATTTTGGCAATTCAGCTGGTAAAATCGGTAATCCTTTATAGTGCCACAAACCATCTCTGGTAATTAAAATATCGTTGGCTTCATATTTATTTTGATTTAAATTTTTTAACACACCCGCTCCAGTTGATAGCGATACTTCATATTCACAACCGACACCGCCTCTTAAAACACCAACTCGAGTTTTAGACATAATAATATTAAATCTTATTCATATAGCCATTAACTTTAGCCACCACATCATCTAGAGTAAAGTTGGCCTTGATTAAAAAATCTGTCGCCCCTAAACCTTTAGCTCTTTCAATATCTTCACGTTGACCAAGATTAGAAAAAACCACCACCGGAATTTGAGCCAGACTAGAATTACCATGCATTTTTTCCAAAACTTGGAATCCATCCACTCCTGGTAGTAAAAGATCAAGAAGAACCAAATCTGGATGATCTGTTTCTAGGTGTTTCAAAGCACTTTCTCCGTCAGCCGCCACAGCAATACTATAATTTTCTTTCTCTAAACGCTTGACCGTCAATGATCTAAGAAACTCGTCATCTTCTACAATAAATATCTTTTTTAATTCGATCTGACTCATACTTTTTTACTTAAATAAATAACAATGAATATATTATAACCTATTTTAACTTCTAGACTACTCTTTTTCCGGAGTTACTTCGGGTTTATGACTAGCTGGTAAAACCACATGAAAAGTTGTGCCCTTATTTTCTTCGCTCTCAAACCATAAAGTACCACCATGGTTTTCAACTACATCTTTAGCTATAAATAATCCAATACCACTACCATCTGGTTCTTGTAATCTAGCATTGGAAGCCCGAAAAAATTTGTGAAATATTTTATCTTGTTCGGCTTTGGGAATACCAACCCCATTATCACTGACCAATATTTCAATTTTTCTGTCAGCTGTATTTAGACGGTCATCTTTTATAATAACATTCACTTGACCATCTCTTTGGGTGTATTTTAAAGCATTATCTAGTAGATTCTCAAAAACCATGCGCATTTTATTTTTATCTAAATCTATTTGAGGTAGATTTAAAGCCCCTGACTGAATTTCTAATTTAATATTTTGACTCTCAGCTTGATTAGAAAACTCCAAACTAATTTCTTTAAGAAACTCCACCAAATCTGTGGCTATAAAATTATAATCATCTTTTTTAGCTTCATCATGATCAATATGAACTAAATTGTTTACAATGTTCATAATTTTTAAGGTGCTCTGATAACCTTTATCTAAAAATTCTCTTTGCTCTTTATTTATAACCCCCAACTGTTCTGACAACATCATATTAAAAGTCCATTTAATAGCTGACAATGGGGTTCTTAATTGATGAGTGGTAACTGAAATAAATTCTGATTTCGCATGCTCTAAAGTGCTCAATTTTTGCTCCGCCAAAGACAGTTCTATGTCTTTAGATCGCAATAAACGATTATTTTCATCGATTTTAGCTGAAAATTTACGCATCCATAAATCCCGTTCACTTGTCATATTTTCACTTTTAACGGCTGATCTTCTTTTAGATTCATTAAATCGGTTATTTTCTCTAGGCACAATTAATGAATGTAAATAGGAAAAAATGAACCCAAATAACACTAAAATCGCTCCAAATAAAATACTGGGTGGAACTAAATCATTATTGGTGTAATTTAGTAAAACTAAATCGACATTTTTGACACTGATCTTTTCCCCAACAATATAAATAGCTTGCCCGCTTAAAGACTCTAATAAATAAACTATAGACCCCGATAATAAACTGACCAAAAATCCAGCTAGCGGTGTAAACAAAACAATAGATTCTATTATTGGATAGAAAAAAACTAACATCACAAACACACTAAGATCAGCAAACAAAAGTACTATAATAGACGCGATTAATAGATCTAGGGCAATTTGCAAAATATTTAAAAAATTTAATAAACCATTAGATTGCTTGTTATAAACAAGATAATAAATAGAAAATATTATCAGATTCAAAAATGCTACCAATATTAAAAAAACTACAAAAAAAGCTTGGGTACTAAATAAGTAATCAGGATTAGTAAAATTAATTAGAGTTGATCCAGAGAAAAAACCGACACTAAAAATTGTCAGTAAAATTAAAAACCATCGGAGCATAATAACTCGACCAGACACAAATAAAGTTAGATTATCAAAATTCCCCATGAGTAAAATTGATTAATAAACCAATTTTAACAAACATAGACACTTAATTCTATTACAAATTATTTAAAACTGTGGGTGAGAACTATTTTAAAGACCACTCTGCATCTTGGCGACACAATAAATCATTTTTATTTGACACATCAGTCATTATTAAAGCCACTATTTTTTCCATTCTTATTCCTTGAGAACCTTTCACTAATATCAAATCTCCTGATTGAATCATTTTCTGTAATTCTAAACCTGCGGTCGCAGAATCTGAAAAATGAAAGGCTGAGCTTGAATTCATTCCACTTGAAACAGCTTCTTCATTTATAAATTTAGAATAATTTCCAACCGTAATTAAAATATCAAAAACCTGAGATACTTTTTGACCTATTTCTCTGTGTGCTTGTTCGGTAAACTGCCCTAGCTCTAACATATCGCCCAAGACAGCTATTTTACGTTTTGTATGGTCTAGACTAGAAATACTACTGATAGCTGATTTAACCGCTTCCGGAGATGAATTATAAGTATCGTCGAGTATTAAACTATTATTAATACCAGTTAATAACCTCATCCGACCTGGTGGCAGAATATAGTTTTTTTCCAAAATTCCAATTATTTCCTTAAGGGATACACTGTCATCAATTGAGATCGCAACGGCAATAGAAGCTAAAATAGAATAAACTTGATGCCTCCCTAATAAGCCCTTTAAATACATTGGGTAAATTTCATCTCTCTTTTGGACATCAAACTTTATTCCTATTGGTAATTTGTTTTCAGTATAAATAATATTTAAATTGACCGCTTTAATATCGGCTTCGTCTCCAAAACCATAAGTCACAACTTTAAAACCAGCAGAATTAGTATTAATTCTGCTCGATAAAATTTGATCATCAGCATTTAAAATCGCCACTCCATCTTTTTTTAGACTATTTAGTAAACTCAATTTTTCTTCTATAACTTCTTCTTTATCTTTAAAAAACTGAATATGAACTGGTACTTCGGGTAGTCTAGTTATGACCACTACATCAGATTGAAGCCAACTGGCTGTATTTTTAATATCACCAGGATGATCAGCTCCAACCTCAAGTACTAACCATTTTGGATAATCTAATTGAGTAAAAAATA
Source organism: Patescibacteria group bacterium (assembly GCA_030917625.1). Taxonomy (GTDB): domain Bacteria; phylum Patescibacteriota; class Minisyncoccia; order Phycocordibacterales; family XYD1-FULL-46-19; genus JAUPUJ01. The sequence goes on along the minus strand of JAUPUJ010000016.1, from coordinate 4,209 downwards.
ATTTTAAACTACTAATTATAATTTTAGCCCAAGAGAATATGCTAGACCAGCCACTTTTTTGATCCAAAACAGTTAGAGGGACACCAAGTTCACTATTATAACTTTTTTCACTCCGTCTGATATTGTAATTTTCTGTCAATAAATAAAAAATAGCATCTTTAGTCGAGGTTTTACCAACATTGCCGGTCACAGTGATTATCTTGGGTTTATATTTATTTAAAATCACCCGTGCTTCCCACCTCAAAATACCAGTCACTATGTTTTTTAATAACGATTTAATAGCCATAATTTTTATTATAACAAACGCCCCCGCTCTTTTCTATGATAAGAAATAGCAAACCGATGGGCTTCAGAATTAGCCAAAATAATTTCTGCCTCGTAATTACGAGCTGATATTTTGTCTCCAATAATTTCTCGAGCTCGATGGTGCTCGTCTTTGACTACGGCTACTATTGGAATTTTAACCCCAATTTCAGTCATAAATTTAAGACCAGCATTCAATTGGGCCTTACCACCATCTAAAACCATAAGATTGGGTAATGGCCATTCTTGATGATTAAATCTCCTATCTAAAATTTCTTTTAAATTTAAAATATCATTATTACTATCTAGTCCTGGCCCTTTAATTTTAAATTTCCTATAAGCCTGTTTTTCTGGTACTCCACCTATAACCACAGTCATCACTCCAACCGTATTTTTGCCAGAAGTATGAGCAATGTCATAAGCTTCAACTCGCAATCCACTGCCTGTAGTTTTAGCTTTTAGCATCGCTATATCATTTATATGATTAATAGCAAAAATACGATCACGGTAAATACTAGCTGATTCAAAATCTAGTTTTTTAATCGCTGTCTTCATCTCTGATTCTAATTTTTTAATCAAAACAGACTTTTTACCTAGAAAGAAGAGTCGGAGATGGTTAATAGTTCTACCATATTCCTTAACCGAAATAGCCCCACTGCAAACTCCGGGACACAAACCAATTTGAGCCGAAAAACATGCTTTACCACTCTCTGGTTCACATTTATCTCTAAAGGGAAATATTTTTCTAATTATCTTGAGAGCTTCTTTTAATTCAGTAGCCTGAGGAAAAGGTCCAAAAGTGTATTTTATAGTTTCTGGGTCAAGGGTTTCAATTAATTCTTTCCCTCGGACCATCAGCACCCTAGGCCAAGCTTCTTTAGTAAAAATAATATACCAATAACTTTTGTCATCTTTCTCACGAGTATTGCCTGCTGGTTTGTGTTTTTTAATTAAACTAGATTCCAAAATTAAAGCCTCGAGCACAGAGTCGGTCACTTGCCAATGTAAAACATCTGCTTCGGCTATAATTTTAGCCACAAGCGGACCCCTAGTCTCCATTAAATCATTACTGAAATAACTTTTTACCCGATCTTTCAATGAAGTAGCTTTACCAATATAGGTTATCTTGCCCCCCGTCGAAAAAAAATAAACTCCCGGTTCATCGGGTAAATTATATTGTTTTAAATCCTGATTTTTCATACCAACAAGAATTAATTATTTTTTCTTTTTAGATTCCCTTAAAACTTTAAGTAAATATTTACCAGTGTGAGTATCTGTATTGGCCACGTCTTCGGGCGTACCAGTAGCCACAAGGTCACCACCTCCTGAACCACCTTCAGGACCCATATCGATGACATAATCAGCATTTTTAATAACATCTAAATTATGTTCTATTACCACCACAGTATTCCCTTTTTCGACTAATTTTTGCAAAATTACTACTAAATTTTTGACATCCTCATAATGCAGACCAACTGTTGGTTCATCTAAAATATAAATAGATTTTTGAACTAAAGGCCGATAAAGTTCAGAAGATATTTTTACCCTCTGAGCTTCACCCCCCGAGAGGGTAGTTGCCGACTGACCTAATTGCAAATAACCTAACCCCACTTCATTTAAAGTTTTCAGGCGATCAGCAATCGCAGGAATATCGGCAAAAAATTCTAGAGATTCTTCTATCGTCATATGCAAAACCTCATTGATATTTTTCTTTTTGTATTTAACTTCTAGAGTTTCTTTCTCAAACCGAGTGCCATTACAAACATCACAAGTCACATAAACAGTCGGCAAAAAGTGCATTTCAACTGCAATCGTGCCATTACCCTGACAAGCTTCGCAACGTCCACCTTTAACATTAAAAGAAAAACGCCCTGGCTTCCAGCCCCGAACTCGAGCTGCTTCCGTGCTAGCAAAAACTTCTCTAATCCAAGAAAAAGCACCGGTATAAGTCGCTGGATTTGATCTAGGCGTTCGCCCAATTGGCGACTGATCGATTAAGATAGATCGACTCAAATATTCTGTTCCTGTAAACTCCTTACAATTAAAAACTTCATTAGACCTGACTTTTTTATTAAATCTGGCTTGGAGATTTTTACTTAAAATTTCATAAACAAAACTAGATTTACCAGAACCAGAAACTCCAGTGACAGCGACTAATTTACCCAAAGGTACATCGACATTTAAATTTTTGATGTTAAAAATTTTACCCCCACGAATACGAATCACACCCTTATTAGCACTGCGGCGAGAATCCGGCATCGGCACCATTTTTTCACGACGCAAATAATCAACCGTTAAAGAATTATATGGATTGGTTTTAGATGTTAATAATTTTTCCGTCTCATCAGCCACCACCACATTACCTCCATGCACCCCCGCTCCCGGACCAATATCCACCAAGAAATCTGAGGCAAAAATAGTATCCTCATCATGCTCTACCACTACAATCGTATTACCCAAGTCACGTAAATCAATTAAAGTCTGAATTAAACGATCATTGTCTCGACTATGGAGTCCGATCGTCGGCTCATCAAGCACATATAAAGTTCCTACCAAACGTGAACCCAGTTGAGATGCCAGCCTAATTCGCTGAGCTTCGCCACCCGAAAGGGTATTAGCCCGGCGATCTAAAGTAATATAATCAAGTCCGACATCAAGTAAGAATTTTAGTCTCGATTCAATCTCTCTAAAAACCATTTCCGCAATCAGACGATCCTTGTCGCTCAAATTTAAAGATTTAATAAAAGCATTGGCCTCTTTAATAGACAGCGATGTAAACTCGACAATATTTTTTCCAGTAACCTCATTTTTAGCATCAGAACTTTTTGATTTCTCTCCGCCCAAAGTTACATGAAGGGCTTCTTGGCGCAACCTATTACCTCCACAATCTGGACAAGGTTTATCGCTATACAAATTTTTAGTCCCCAAACCATGACAAGTAGGACAAGCTCCATATGGTGAATTAAAAGAAAAAAGTCTAGGCTCTATTTCGGGAAAAGAAAAACCATCGAAAGGACAAGCAAATTTGGCTGACAATAACATCTCTACCCGAGCATTAGTCAGGATATCAGTTTTTATTTTTCCCGATCCAATAACCACTCTAACCAAACCAGATGATTCCAATAAAGCTCGCTCTACTGCCTCCACCAGACGACTATAGGCATTATCATATTCAGCTTCGGTAATTTTTTCTTTTAAAGCGGTTTTTTTAGTTTCTACTCGTACAAAATCAGCGGTGTCTATTTCATCTATTAAAACATCAATATCATGTTTTTTGTTTCGACTGAGTTCTATTCTCTCTCTTAAATTATATTTTTTATTATCAATTAAAACTTCGCTGTAACCTTTGTCTAATAAGTCATACAATAATTGATAATATTCTCCCTTACGTCCTCTCACGACTGGGGCATAAATTTTTACCACCTCTTTAGATTCGTCTTGATTGTTTTTAGATACTTTTTCTAAAACCAAACTTACAATTTCATCATTAGCTAATTTATGTATTTGACGGCCACAAACAGGACAATGAGGTTTACCAATACGAGCATACAAGACTCGCAGATAATCATAAATTTCAGTAATAGTCGCCACTGTTGATCTAGGGTTTTGAGAACGAGATTTCTGGTCAATAGAAATAGCTGGCGATAAACCTGTGATTTCATCAACATCAGGTTTTTGCATTTGTTTTAAAAACTGCCTCGCATAAGATGACAGAGACTCAACATAACGTCTTTGACCTTCGGCAAAAATAGTATCAAAAGCTAGTGAAGATTTGCCCGAACCTGAGAGACCAGTAATAACCACCATTTTATCGCGGGGTATTTCTAAGCTAATATTTTTTAAATTATGGGTTTTAGCACCCTTTATTTTTATATATTTTTCGTCTTTTTTCATAAAATTCAGTCT
>JAUPUJ010000015.1 GCA_030917625.1 Patescibacteria group bacterium | reverse complement strand
AAAACCGCCTGAGTCTTAATCGTGACGCAGGCGGCGGGCGGTAGGGAGGAGCTTATACCAGAAGTGATCTTTCTAAGTATAGAGCCACTTGTTTCGCTAGAAATGAAATATCATTTACGATAATGACTTCACTCCCACCCCCTTTTTGTATATGGTATTCGGGTATTATGTGGGGGATCATTTTCCCGACAAAAGTCTCCAATTCTCCTTGTTGGTGGAGAAAGATCAATTCGGCTTCCCCCAAGTCGTCGGCGATCCAGTCGCCTAGCCACTCGACCATGGTTTCCTTATTGTGGCACCTACGAGCTCTCGATAGGGCCTGGTCTAGCCATTTCAGAAAACTTTTGAACATACTCTTCCTTCCTATATGTTTTTAATGACCACAACCAAGTGGCCATTTCTAATATAAGTATAGCATATTTATAATTGTAAGTCAATGATAGTAAAATGAATAATAATCTTTCATTCTAGATTTCTATAGAGTGGTATTTTGTAATCTTGATAGTGGTAAATATAAAAAATATAAAATAAAAAAGCGAAGCCGGGGCTTCGCTGATTGTGACAAGTCTGAGAACGTGGATATTCATGAAGGGGCTTCACTCGGCTCCAATAGTTGTCTTATGAGGCAATCAAAGACCATAATCGCGAGCGTCTGATTGTCTGGTTTTGGAATTGTTTTTCTTTTTCTCCAATCATAAATCAAGGTCAATTGGGGTAACGCGTCTTCAATATGAGCCAAAACTTCCTCTGGGGTATTGGTTGTGACCCTAATTAGATTTGCTCGGGCTTCTCCTTGATAAGGAGCTAATATTGACCGACTCAAGAATTCAATCATTTCTTCTGTTTGTTTCCTTTCTCTTTCTTTACCCGACAAAAGATCTTTGATCCAGGTCATTATTGCAGGCATGATACTTCTCCTTATTGGTCGCGAAAAGGGGAAATGCTCTTGAATTTTTCTCTCAGAGTCTCATCCGTAATTCTTGATAAAAAGATTTCCCAGGATTCTTCTTCGGAGTTTGATAATTTTTCCACCAAGTTTACATGTTCTGGGCTGGTAAAATTTGTTCTGCCGTCATTATAACCCCTTTTGATCTCATCAGATTTTCGGGCCGCTTCCATTAATTGGTTTTCTGTTTGTTCTCCTATCAAATAGTCAAAGAGGATATCCAAATAAGATCTGGCAGCTTCGGCTCTTTTGTCGTCTCGGGCGATGTCGGTGTGTGCATCTGACATTAGGATCTCCTTTTTGTGGATTGATTGGTTGATGAAATTTCAGTGCTGTCTGGTTTAGTTTTAACAATTAGGGGGAGTGGTGTCAATTGGGGGTAAAAAAGAAAACCGCCAGCTATTTTACTGGCGGTTACTACTCGGACCCGGGAAGGTCTCCCTTAGTTTATATAACGAGAAGTACTTGTAGTTCTAGGCCGGTGGGGGTAGATGTATTCTGATGCTTTTGGTGGCAGGTCAGTATCTCGAATTTCTAAGATTGCTAAATTCAATAGCAATAACATGTCCCTCAGACAGACGTTAAGGTCTCCTTTCTTAAGATCTTGTTTAAATTGGCTTAAGATTTCTTCTACTCCGGCGCCTCCGTAAAAAAGGGCTTCAATTTCAATCTCATCTTCGATGTGTAGATCCTCGTCAAAATTGGGGTCATTACACGCTTGGTTTTCAATGAGTTCTCGTAGATGACCTAGCATGGTGCACTTTATGGCTTCTTCCCTTGCTTCTTCTTGGTGTGTTATCTTTCGTGCCTGGGGTAGAAGTGCCATAGCTAAGGGATTGTTCTTAGCTCTCCTCATTTTGTTTTTCAATCCTTTTTCCGCTCCCTTTTTGAGGCATTCAAAATTTCCATTTATTATTTGTTCGTCATGAGCTATGGATTCAGCCAGCTTTATGGCTTTTAGCCATTTTTTCCTGGATACTTTTTCACTCATCGTCTCTCCTTTCTATCGAAGCCTAAGTTGCTTATCGTCAGTTATTTAAAAGTGCTGAATTTACTTTCTATCTCATATAGTAACATATAAATATTAATTTGTCTACTGTAGTGGGGAGTGGTGGAGATGGCGGGAATCGGTCACGAGTTACTAAGTATTATTCATCGCTTCGCTCTTCAAATACTAAGTACTCTCGACCCCGCCTCGGCAACAGTCTTGCAGACTGGCTTCGCGCCTCCGGCTTTCGATTCCCGCCATCTCCCTCAACCGCAAAACACCCTAGAAGCTTTCGCTTCTAGGGTGTGCGTTTGTGGAGATGGCGGGAATCGAACCCGCGTGCAGGAGAGGTGACTAGGTGCATCTACGTTCATGTTTTACTTTAAAGTCTCGACTTGAAAAGTAGAAAGTAAACAAAATCTAATCAAGTTAAAGTTTCTATAATTTCGAATTTTAGCCGAAACAATCTAAAATTCTATCCTAAAATCTATGATACTCGGGTCTTGTGTATTAGAAATCTACAAGTCGAGCACCAGCTTATTACGCTAAAGCGAAAGCTGGAGCGTACGGTGAAGCCACCGCACCTGTGCTGTTTTTTGCACTTATTGTTTTGCTGACGTGATTTGCGAGGCGATCAGCACCCTCGGAACGCACAGAAAGTACAACTACAACTGTCTAGGCCGATCATCCCCTCTAAAATTTTAAATTACTTTCAAATTTTAGACTGAATGACCGGGCTTATTTACCTTTTCAAAGACCGACCCAAATCGCGCTCGACATCTCGCTTTTTAATAGTCTCGCGTTTGTCGAATTTTTTCTTACCTCGAGCTAGAGCTAAATCCAGCTTGATGTACCTCCCCTTATTATACATCGAAATAGGGACTATAGTCAAGCCTTTATTTTGGAGGCTCTTTTCGAGCTCAGAAAGCTCCTTTTTTTGGAGGAGTAAGCGCCTAGTACGGGTCGGCTCATAACCCTCGACAGTATTGGCTGGTTGAAACGGGGGAATAGTAGCACCCACTAGAAAAGCTTCGCCTGAGCGAATGACGACGTGAGCCCCTTCCAGCGACCCCCAGCCTTTTTTAATAGCCTTAACTTCGGTACCCAAAAGCTCCATCCCAGCGGTATATTTGTCTAGAATTTCATAATTAAAACCAGCTTTTTTGTTTTTTACATTACCTAACATCGCTTTTACTATACATGGAATTAAATGTATTTTCTACCAGTTTATTCTATAATATTATCTACTAAAGATTTCACATATTTTATTTATGAAAAAATACGTTTTAATATCAGGAGGTTTAATTGGTGCCGTTTTTATTCTCTTGGCTTTAATTCCGCCTAGTATTACAAGGTTCGCTAGTCACCAGGTGGCTAGTATTTTTTTTATAGACAGTGTCAAAACAGAAGATTTACAAGGCAGATATGAGCAGGGGAAAAAGATAAAAATTTTAGTGGTCCCAGGTCATGATCAGAGCTCTTATGGCACTTTACATGAAGATGTGAGGGAGGTTGATTTAAATTTAGAGCTCGGAGAATATTTATTTAAAGAATTAGAAAAAAATGATCAGTTTGAAGTGACACTCGCTCAAACTGACAAGGGATATGATAAAGATATTTTAGATTATATGACTCGTAATTCTAGTTTGATCTCTGCTTTTCAGGCGACCAAAAAATCTATTATGAATAGATTAATCGCAGAAGGTTTAGTGAAGCCTAAAAGTGTAGTTGATCATATCTCAGCCTCTAATGATGTCGTGTCTAAACTTTATGGTTTAAACTATTGGGCCAATACCAATAATATAGATTTGGTTTTACATCTACACTTTAATGATTATCCAGGTTGCCGTAATGACGTGGAGCCAAAATACAAAGGTTTCTCTATTTACTTACCCGAAGAACAATATTCGAATTCAAAAGCTAGTTGGGATATAGGCAAGCAGATAAAAAAGAAATTAAGTGCTGAATATAAAGAGAGTAATCATCCGCTAGAAAAAGAAACTTTAATTCCCGACCAAGAATTAATAGCGATTGGCGCTTTTAATACTTTAGATGCGGCCTCGGTTTTAATAGAGTATGGATATATTTATGAGTCTCACTTAGGTGCGAACAGTAAAAGCGGGAGATCTCGGACTTTGAAAGATTTAGCTTGGTTAACAGCAGAGGGAGTAGAAGAGTTTTTTGAAGACTAGAGTTTAGTGGCTGTGGTGATGGCTGTGATGATGTTGGGCTTTGTAATCCTTTAGAAAATAAACAGCCAGGGCGGTCACTATGGGGACAGTTAGTATTAGGCCAATACTACCAATAACCGTGCGGACAATTTCGGTCGCAAAAATTTCTCTATTTATAAGCATAGAAAAATTTTCACTGGCGCCAGAAAATAATAGTAGAAGAGGTAGGGCGGCGCCCGTGTAGGCCAACACTAAAGTGTTAACCAGAGCCCCGACATGTTCTCGGCCAATACGCAACGCTTTTTTGTAAATTTCTGCAGTTCGGAGCTCTTTATTGCTGTGATAAAGTTCGGTGACGACAGCGGCTTGAGTCACAGCGATATCATCTAGAACTCCCAGTACTCCAATAATAATGGCGCCAAGGAGGAGGCCAGTAAAATCTAAAGTCCCGCCAGTTTTAATGTTTAGATAGACAGAATCTTCAGAAGAAAAACCAGTTAAATTAGCAATCGCGACTGATATTATCGCAAGAGTGATAGTTAATCCCACAGCGATCATAGTGCCCGAAAAAGCTACAATAGATTCTTTATTAAAACCGTGAGTAAAAAAGATGGCCGAAAATAAAATTACTCCCGCTACAACAGCCGACAATAAAATAGGGTTGAGGCCGCCGAGTAATCCTGGGATTAGGATATATAAGATAACCAAAAAACTACCAAGAAGAGATATAAGCGAGCGGGCACCTTGCCAACCGCCAAAGAAAATAACAACCGCTATAAACAGTCCGACTATGAAAAGGAGAGATAGTCTGCGGTCATAGTCACCAACAGTATAAATTTCATCACCATTGATGGTTTTTAAATAATAAAGAAAAAATTTATCACCTGGTTTTAGTTTAATGTAATCATTTTCTAGGGTAATAAATTCACCTTGTTTAGATCCGGACAAGATTTCGATGCGCAGAGTTTGATTGAGGGCATTGTTATTAGTACCAGAAAGAACTGTTTCTTTTTCGGAAACAACCTCGATGACTTTAGCTTGTAAAATTGCTTGCAAGTCTTCATGAAGTTCTTGGGCGACGGTCACCATAGGGGCAGCGAGACATAGTCCTGCTATCAGACTAAAAATACTAATTAATTTAAGTTTAGATATCATAAAATTCATCATATCAATTCATGAAAGCTTTGCCTATAGCATCTTGCTACTTTTAAGGTAAGAGATTATCATATTTAAATATATGTGGCTGGGCCCAATTATTGCCGGTTTTACCATTATGCTCGCTTCACTGGCTGGAGTTTTTTTTATCTGGCGAAGTGCCGGCCTGTGGCTGGCGCCTCGGCTGAAATACTTGACCAGTTTTGCGCTCGGAGTGTTTGCGGTGACTGTAGTACTTCTTGTGGTCGAGGCTCTAGAGCTTGCGACCTCCATTAATGTAGTTGTCGTTAGTCTTTTAGGTGGCGCGATTTTTTTACATTTTGCTATTCGGTTAGTGCCCAATGCTCACCATCATCATGGCCAAGAAATATCAGATTGTGATGATAGGGGTAAGCACTCTCATATTGATGCCAGGCGGATGTTGTTGGGGGATGCAGTTCATAATATAGGTGATGGAATTTTATTGGTTCCAGCTTTTTTACTTGATGTGCAAATTGGAATCGCGACAGCCGGTGCAATTTTTTTACATGAATTAGTTCAAGAAGTAGCGGAGTTTTTTGTTTTAAGGGAAGCCGGTTTTTCTACGGGGGGTGCTTTATTTCGAAATTTTTTGGTGTCAGCCACTATTTTTATTGGTATTGCTTTAGGATTTTATGTTTCTGATTATGACTATTTACTAGCACCTCTTTTAGCTTTTTCGGCTGGTGGCTTTTGGTATGTAATTGTGCGCGATTTGTTGCCCGACATTACCCAACATGTGGGATCAGATAAATTTAAAATGATTAAACACCTTTTCGCGGTTATTTTAGGTATAATAGTAATGTTATTTATTAGTTCGATTTCTGGCCACTCCCATGCACATGAAGAAGATGAACATCATATCGAAGGCGACGAAGATCATCATGAAGAATTTTTATTATAATTTTAATATTTAAATTATGTTTGATATCAAAAGGATAGAAGATTCACCATTAACAAATTTTATTTTCAATAATCCTAAGGTCGCCCCCATTTGGCTTCCGGTGCGAGTTTATGTGGGCTATATATTTCTCACAGCTGGATTTGGTAAATTGCAAAATGAAGCTTGGGTGGGTGAAAAAGCGGGGAACGCGCTAACTGGATTTATTTCTGGAGCTTTAGAAAAAACTGCTGGCGCTCATCCTGATGTGGCTATGTGGTATGCTGATTTTTTACAAAATATTGTTTTGCCAAATGTGGTGTTATGGTCAGGACTGGTCGCTTGGGGGGAATTTTTAGTTGGCCTGGCTCTAATTTTGGGATTATTTACAGGTATTGCGGCTTTCTTTGGTTTATTTATGAACTTTAATTTTATGTTAGCCGGCACTCTAAGTAGTAATCCGATATTATTTGTTTTGGGAGTATTATTAATGCTCGGCTGGAAAGTGGCTGGATTTTGGGGACTGGATCGTTACGCACTACCGCTTTTAGGTACGCCATGGCAAAAGGGGAGAATGTTTAAAAAGTGGCTTGACTAAAAAAATATATGAGTTATTGTGGAGATGAACGACGTGTCCGGTGACATGGCGTTTCTCCTTCCGCGGAGCCCTACATACCACTGGTGTGTAGGGCTCTTATTTTTTTATATAGAATTTAAATTCTCTAATTCCTTATCAATAGCTTTGAGTAATTTGTAATCATTACGATTAGACTGGCTTTCGTTTTTTAAATCTTGTTTGTAGTCGTTTAGGGTATTGGCTAAATCTTGGAGGCGCGGGTTGACGATTTTACCTGGTCTATTAGTTTCTCTGTCTGTTATTTCGTCAGCATCTTCAATTGGTAGATCTTCAGTGGTGGTAGCCGGTGATTTTTTCAACATCATAGTTTCTTCTGCTGGGGCGCTCATCATAAGCATAGCATCGCCCGTGCTAGTATTTTCTAATTCCATGTTTTCTATATTGCGAGCATTGTCGGCATCCTCAAAAGTTTGGACAGCTGAATCTTCACTGATCGCATAATTAGCAGATTGACTGGAGTTATCAGACTCTTTCAGTCGAGTCATTTTAAAAGCTGAAATATTTTTAGACAAATTATCAATCAAGTTTTGCTCAATTTCCGGAGTGAGTTCATTTCTTTTAGCTAAAGTTACGGCTTCCTCTAATCTTTTCGATGCCAATTCTAGAGACCTCAAATCAGAACTGGTTTGATTGGATGTAAACAAGGTCACCAAAGGTTCGGTCACCTTAATTTTAATTGGGTATAGAAAGTTGTTGGGCAAAGCCTCTTTAGCACTAACCGGTACACCAAAGAGTAAAATCATAATAGTTAAAGTTCCAATGAGTTGTCTTTGGTAGAAAATACTAGTCCAACTATAAAAAGGTGAAATTTGTGGCGAAGCGACTTTAGGATTTTCCTGAACAAAATTTAATACCCGAAAACGAATGTCGTTTTTAACATTCTGATCTAGAGCTATCTCTTTTATTTTATTAAATTTTGATTCTAAATTTTCCATAATATACAAATTATTCTGGGTTCATTTCATTTTTGAGCTGAGTTATAGCTCGGTTCAGTCTAACGGAAACATTATTCTCACTTTCACCAACAATTTCAGCTATATCTTTCGGTCCTAGATTTTCGACAAATCTCAGTAAAATTACCTGTCTATAATTATCTGGTAATTTATTGATGTGAACTAACATCTCACTGATTTCAGCCTGTGTTTGAGGGGAGACATTACTTTTATCTTCCGGAGAAAAACCAGCGTCGGTTAGATTGTCTAGAGAAAAGGTTTGTTTCTTTCGATAAGTGTCGATAACTAAGTTGTGGGCGACGGTAAAAAGAAAGGTTTTCCCATTGTCTATTTGTTGACCAGAGGCCACAGCTTTCCAGGTTCGCATATAGGCTTCTTGAACTAAATCTTCAGCTAAGGCCTTATTTTGAGACAATCTAAAAAAGCAATAACGATAAATCGCATCCGCATGGTCATCATAAAGCTTGGTAAATTCTGACACTGTCACAGATCTAGGGCTAAGTTATAAGACGGTTAAAGGGGAGTTTTCTTACCCCTATATTATGCAATATTTAGTCTTGAGATACAAAAAGTTTGACACCAGCCTTCTGTTGTCATTACAATAAAAGCAATTATGTCTGATGATTTAAACAATAAGAAGAGCGACAAGGATTTAACTGAAGAGGTGGGGGTGTCTATTGGTGTAGTTTTGGCTGTTTTTATTTTTGGTGTGGTCTTTGTTTTGGGGGTGTCCCTTATTCCTGGGGCTGGAGATGCTACTTACTCCGAAGAAGGAATAGAAATGAATCAAGCTTTATTTGATCAAGGCCTAGCCACTACTACTGGAAATATTAATAATACCAATTCGTCTTCTACAACTGCAATTTAAACTACGGTTTTAACTTTTCTCTAGGGGTTTACCTTATGGGGTAATTTGCTATACTCCTGGTGTTATGTCACTTTGTTATTTACTTTATTTTCATGTCTAAAAAAACAAACAATAAGTCAGTCTCTCCACTAAAGAAAAATGCCATTATTTGGGGCCAGTTTGGGGGACAGATTGGCCTCACTCTTTTGGGCTTAATAATCGTGGTTATTATTTATGGCACTTTGATTGAAAAAGAAGCCAAAATTGAAGAAGTGTCTTTGTCGACTTTAGCTCAAGCGGTGGAAGCTGGTAATATATCAAAAATAATTGTCTCTGGAGAAGATTTGAAAGTGACCACTGTAGCGGGGGTAGAACAAAAAGCGAAAAAAGAAGCCGATTCTTCTTTGTCTGAAACCCTAGTTAATTATGGTGTTTCTGGTAGTCGATTATCATCGGTTGATGTCACTATCGAAAAAGAAACTGGTTTTAAATTTTGGTTTTTAAATCTGTTGCCATTTTTAGTACCAGTGTTATTTCTAGTATTATTTTTCTGGTATATCTCACGCCAGATGAAAGGTTCATCAATGCAAGCTTTTTCTTTTGGCCAATCGAAGGCTAAAATCATTGACCCAAACGACGAAAGTCAAAAAGTGCTTTTTGCTGATGTGGCGGGGTTAAAAGAAGCTAAAGAAGAATTGGCTGAAATTGTCGATTTTTTGAAATTTCCTAAAAAGTTTTTAGATATTGGAGCTAAAATTCCTAAGGGGGTACTGATGATGGGTGCTCCGGGTACTGGTAAAACCTTATTGGCTCGAGCGGTGGCAGGCGAAGCTAGAGTACCGTTCTTTTATTTATCTGGTTCTGAATTTGTAGAAATGTTTGTAGGAGTAGGGGCTTCTCGAGTTAGAGATTTATTTAAAATGGCCAAAAAATCAGCCCCCGCCATTATCTTCATTGATGAAATTGATGCCATTGGTCGTCATCGGGGAGGCGGTATGGGTGGAGGCAATGATGAAAGAGAACAAACTCTCAATCAGATTTTGGTAGAAATGGATGGCTTTGAACCTAATGAGCAATTAATAGTGATGGCAGCAACCAATAGACCAGATGTTTTGGATAAGGCCTTGTTGCGCCCAGGTCGCTTTGACCGCAGGGTGATGCTGGATGCGCCAGATATTAATGATCGGGAGGAAATTTTAAAAATTCATGCTCGTAAAAAACCTCTAGCAGCTGATGTAAATTTACGAACAGTAGCCCAGAGAACTCCAGGTTTTTCTGGAGCTGATCTCGCTAACTTAATGAATGAAGCGGCAATTTTTGCGGCTCGCAGAGACAGAAAAGAAATAATTCAATTAGATATTTTAGAAAGTGTCGAAAAAGTTATGTTAGGGCCCGAGCGTAAGAGTCATATTTTAAATGAATATGAAAAAAAGGTGACGGCTTATCATGAAATGGGACATGCTCTGGTAGCGTCGCTCCTCCCTAATGCTGACCCTGTTCATAAAGTTTCGATTATTTCCCGGGGTCATGCGGCTGGGTATACATTGAAATTACCTTTTGAAGACAAGAAAATGAATACTAAAAAAGATTTTCTGGATGATATTGCAGTCTCGCTTGGTGGTTATGTGGTAGAGCAAATGATTTTTGATGATATTTCTACCGGAGCTTCTAATGATATTCAAGTGGCCACTAGTCTGGCTCGCTCTATGGTGACTCGATTTGGTATGAGCGACAAAATTGGTCCGATAGATTTTGGTAGTCAATCTACATCTTTAATTGGTGATGTGCGGCTGTCTGAAAAAAATGCTTCGGAAGCGACTTGGGCTATTATTGATGAAGAAGTATCTAGTATTATGAAGACAGCGCAGAAGCGAGCGGAAACTTTAATTGAAGAAAATAAAACAGCTTTACATGGATTGTCTCTAGAATTAGTTAAGGTAGAAACTATTGAACGAGCCGAGTATGAAGCTGAACTTAAAAAACATGGCATTAAAATTCCTGAACATAAACAAGAAGTTCAAGCAGTGGTTCCTGAAATTAAATCTGAATAAAGAAAAAACGGCCACTCGTGGTGAGGTAATTTGTGTTTGGAAGCCGGTTGGACTATCTCCACTGGATGTTATTGGGCAATTAAAATTACATAGACCGGATTTGGTATCAGAGAAAATAACTTATGCGGGGCGACTTGATCCACTAGCTTCAGGTATTTTGGTTTTACTTGTTGGCGATGTGCGATTTAATAAAGATCAGTATTTAAATTTACCAAAAACTTATGAAGTCGAAATTTTGTTTGGGGTTTCGACTGATTCAGGTGATGTTTTGGGTTTAATTAAAAATATTGGGTCAAAATTTATTGATCTTAAATCTATACCAGAAACCATAGCTCGGTTTGTAGGGGTTCGTAATCAGCTGGCTCCAAAATTTTCTAGTCCTGGTCTTGATGGGAAAACTTTCCATAAAGAAGTGGAAATTTATTCTATTAAGATGGTAGATTCTTACAATATAAATTCAGTCACTTTGCTTGATTCTATTTTTAATAAAATTAATTTAGTTACTGGTGATTTCAGACAAGCTGAAATTTTGAGTAAATGGCAATCTTTATTAGGAGTTAGTGCTGAAGATTGGCTGGTGGTGAAGGTGGTGGTCGAATCCTCGTCAGGCACTTATATGAGGGTGCTTGCGGAAAATATTGGAGCCGAACTTGGTGTGCCCGCCCTAGCTTATTCTATTAAAAGAACAAAAGTCGGGGATTGGGGCAGTAGTGATTGTGTAGACTTGTAACCCTATCTCTTTTTTCGTATAGTAAAGAAGTTATTTTGGGCGCATAGCTCAGTTGGTAGAGCGCAGAGCTTATACCTCTGTGGTCCCAGGTTCGAGTCCTGGTGCGCCCACTTGATAAAACTTTAACGCCTTGTGAGGCGTTTTTGTTTTTTAAGTGGGCGCAGAGCAAGTGAACTGCTTCACTTGCGTCAGGACTCGAAAGGACTTTCTATGTTTGCGAGTGATTAGGGGAGCAAACCAGAAAGTCACCAGCGAGTGTAGCCCGAGAGTCCTATTGTGTGTTCAAGACTTTAAAAGTACCCGCACCCCCGTAGGGGGAGAATCCTGGTTCACCCACCAAATTTAACTTAAATCAATAAGGATAAAAGCCCTATTTATAGGGCTTTTATCCTTATTGACAAATAGGGTAGTTATATGATATAATATGATTATGAGGGGCTATGCACTATGTATAGCTCTTTGTTGTTAGAACTTTGAAAACGGAAGAAGGAGAAAACCATGAAGAGAAGGTCCTATTTGACGGTCTGGGAACTGAGTCTGTTCACTGGCGTATTGCTGGTGGCTGT
>JAUPUJ010000053.1 GCA_030917625.1 Patescibacteria group bacterium | reverse complement strand
ATCTTGAAGCCACCGATTTGTGATGATGGTGCTGGTCGTTGTACGGGCGAATGTGGTGACTGTGGTGAGTGCAAAGAAGACGTGGGTAAATGCATCCAGGAGTCGGATAAGGATAAGGGCAAGAAGTCTGCGCTCTTTTATATGCTTCCGGATGAAATGCCTGTTAAGTGTCTTTGTGCTCTTACACCTATTGATGTTGGTCCTGCCGACCGTGAGGTTCAGTTTGCTTGAGTTGCTACGCGTACAGCTAGTTGTTTGAACCCAGCCACACGGCCGGGCAAATCGCTTTCAGCGATCTGCCCGGCCAGAGTTCTTTATTTAGTATTTTATCGCCATGAGAAATTCACTTATTCCATCCCATTTTCTTGTAGAAACCGTTTCTAAGCACAAATTCTCGCGGCGAAATGCTCTAGATATAGGCTGCGGTGACGGGAGGGATACGTTCTTTTTGCTCAATAATGATTTTACCGTGACGGCAATTGATAAGGATAAGGCTTCTATTACAGAAAAGATGGCGAGATTTAAGGATTCTAATTTAAAGGTTATCTGTGATTATGCCGAGAATGTGGAGCTTGGTTCTCAGGTGTTTGATGTTGTAAATGCTCAGGCTGTTTTACCTTTTGTGGATTCTAGGTTTATTTCGGTACTATTGGAGAATATTCATGATTCGCTGGAGTCAGGCGGTTATTTTGTAGGCCAATTTTTTGGTGTGGAGGATGAATGGGCTTTAACCAGCCAGAATATTACTTTTCATAGCGAGATGGATGTGCGTAAGCTACTATCCAAGTTCAATATCATTAAACTAGTTGAGCTTAAGAAGTATGGTTTTACTCAAAAGAACGAGCCAAAATTTTGGCATTTCTTTAGCTTTATTGCTCAGAAATCATAATGGTAATTTTTTTAACGTGGAATCGTGTTGGTAGACAATTATGCTTTTATTGATAGCCAAAATCTAAATTTAGCCGTTTTATCGATGGGCTGGAAGTTGGATTTTAAGCGTTTTAGGACTTATCTTAAAGAGAAGTACTGTGTCAAAAAGGCTTTCTTGTTCATTGGCTATGTTGCAAGTAACCAGAAGCTATACGACTTTTTGACACAGGCAGGTTACGTTTTAGTTTTTAAGCCAGTTGTGATTGGAGAGAAAAATAAAATGAAGGGAAATGTTGATGCTGAGCTTGTATTACATTCTATGATTGAGTTTTCAAACTATTCGAAGGCTGTGATAGTGTCAGGAGATGGCGATTTTCACTGTTTGATCGAGTACCTCTATTCTCAGAATAAACTATCTCGAATTATTGTTCCTAACCGCAAGAAGTATTCCAGCTTGCTTCGTAAGTTTAATAATCAAATTACATTTGTTAGTGATATTTATAAGAAAGCTGATTTAGAACAGAAAGAGAGGCATTAACGCGGGACGAAACCCTTTGTCTAGCCTCTCATCGTGATTAGACTGATTCTATCACGTATTTCGCCGTTTTTCAATACTTTTTTAGCATAGATTCTTTTTATAGGTTGATGAGATATTATATGGAAAGTCTTCGAAATAAAAAATCTTTTACTTGACGCTAGTTAAGCATCTTTTGTTGTGCTCTCCGAGGTTATATATTTCTTTAGGTTCTTTTTCTCTAGTAACTTGTATTTATTGCAAAACCTCTTCATTGCTATGCTTGGTTGGTGCTTAAAGCCTATGTACTCTATCAATATATTTTTCTCGCGAGCCTTTTTTATAGCTGGTTCTAGGTCTGTATCTGACGATATTAAGATTATTCGGTCAGCGGTTTTCTCATATGCCGTGACGAGAATATCGACGGCAATTCTTACATCTACGCCTTTTTCGTGTAATTTCCCGTCGGTTTTCAGTAAATAGCCGAGGGTATAGTTAATTTTTTGTTTTTTAAGGTGGGATAGTAGTTTACGTTGGTTATCGAAGTTCTTTTGCATTGCTGGCGTTCCATCTGTTTTGACAGCTCCTACATAGTAGTTTGTGGCGATTATTTGGTCTTTTCCCGCCAGGTCTTTGGCAAATTCAGCAAAGTTGAATTTAAGTAGGTTATGAAGTTTAAGCTCCTTTAGTTTGAAGTAGAAGTTGCTTCCATCTATTAGTATTGTTGTTCTTGTTTTGGGCATCTATTTTAATAAAAATCCCACGAAGACCTTGCGGTGTCGTGGGAGGTTTTAGTGCTTGAAATTTAGCATAAATATCCTATGTTGTCAAAACCTATAGCAGAGGAGTCGTGGGGTAATTGTGCTTCAATATGGCGGATAGACTTTCCTCTAGGATTGACAAAACGCTAGTCCTATAGTATACTTGCGACGCAATTGAATTACAGAGGATAAATTTACGCAGGCCCGAATCTGATTCATCGCAACCCGCCCTGCCTAAAACATTCTCTAGACTTATAACAATTAAATAGTACACTAGACAGTTCGCAACTTTTGTATAAGGATTCGTGACTGGGCAGGACACGAATCCTTTTTACAAGTCAAGGAATTTATTCGTTGACTGAATGAACCGAAGAATTTGCTTCTTAGGTTTATATTGATGAGTTTACTCATCGAACTTTAAAATAGTATGAGATTTTCCAATCCATAAGCGGAGAAGGATATGTTTCATATTGACAATAGTCTAGCGGAAAATTCTCTTTGGTTAGTTTACGTGGAACAACCTAATAGGTAGCTTAAGTGGCTTTCTATTTGGTTGTTTCGCAACACTAACTCATTTTTCAAGTTCAGAGGAGCTAACGTGAAGAAAGTATGGAGTTTGTTCCTGGTCGCTCTGACGATTATCGTCAGTGGCTTGACCATTAAGGTTGTTCAGGCTC
>JAUPUJ010000052.1 GCA_030917625.1 Patescibacteria group bacterium | reverse complement strand
AATCGGTGGATTCCAAAATAGTCCCTCCCTCAATCAAGCTTCCCTTAAAACGCGATGAGTTGCCAGATGACATCGCGGCATTGAAGGATGGGATTATGAGTTTTGCTGAAAACATTGAGTACCTTAAATCAGAACTTACTATCCTGCGCCGTTTCCAATACGGTCAGAGTTCTGAACGTAAAAAAAAAGCCTAGAACCTGTTAACGACAACCGTTGTGAACCTGATCTAGAGCCTGAATCTAATGTTGGCTCAAACGCTGTACCACCTACCAATAAAAAACGTCGTAGCCATCCTGGGCGCCGCCCATTGCCAGCTCATTTAGAGAGGCAAACCATCATTCATGATTTAAAACCAAGTGATAAAACTTGCGGTGAATGTGGTGGGTTTTTAAGTTTGATTGGGGCTGAGACTAGAGAACAGCTAGAAGCCATCATTCAAAAATATATTGTTAAAGTACACTCCAGGCTGAAGTATGCCTGTAAGTGTTGCCAAGCCTGCGTCAAGTTAGCCTCAGCACCTCATGAGGCAATGGAAAAAGGCATTGCTGGCCCGAATTTGTTAGCGCAGGTACTGGTTGATAAGTATGCGGACCATTTGCCGCTTTATCGCCAAGAACAACGATTTGCAAGATGTGGTATTGTTTTATCGCGAGGCACTTTGTGGAATTGGATAAGCCATGCATCACGCAGCCTGAAGCCATTAGTAGAGGCAATGAAAGCAGATTTACTGATACTGAATCACGTATTTAGTGATGATACGACGATGCCGACTTTACGTGAAAGAAAGCCAGAAAATCTAGGTAAGCAAACGAAAACTAACTATATCTGGGTTTATGCAGGAGTCACAAAGACAGTTGATGCATGGAGCAATCAAAAACCGATAGTTTTGTACGACTATACTCCTGGCCGCGATGCAGAGTTTGTAAGTGATTTTTTAAAAGATTTTACGGGCTATGTGCAGTCAGATGCTTATTCTGGTTATAGCCCATTAAGTAACACAGGCAAGGTAGTTTCTATCGGGTGTTGGGCGCATGTGCGTCGTAAATTTAATGATGCTTTAGAAGTTAATCCACAATCCATTGCAGGTGAAATGATGAATAAAATTGGCAAGTTATATGATTTGGAAAGAGAATTTAAAATCAAAGGTTTATCGATCGATGGAATCAAGCAAATACGCCAACTTCACAGCCGTCCAATTTTAGAAGATATTCAAAAGTGGTTAGAAAAATACCAGCCTCTGACGGTGCCCAAAAGTAGTTTAGGTAAAGCGATGGGTTACGCAGTAAACAATTGGCAAACTTTGACGAGGTATACAGAAGATGGACGCTTGGAGATTGGTAACAATCGAAGTGAGCGTTGCATAAAACCAGTAGTAATTGGCCGAAAAAATTATATGTTTATGGGCAGTGAAAAAGGAGGACATGCAGCGGCGATCACCTACAGCTTAATTGAGACTTGTAAACAAAACAGGGTTGATCCATGGGCTTATTTAGCTGATGTTTTACAAAGAATTCCAACGCATCTGAATAAAAATATTAAAGAATTGTTGCCGTACAATTGGGTTGATAGTAACGCTACTCAAACGCACGCGGCACACGCACCACCTCAGAAAATTGCCTGAAGCAAAAGTCAACCACGCAGTTGCTTAGACGGTTACATACAAATTGCGCAAAAAATCAAACAACCTATGGCTATGGTCCATCATATCGGATCACGCTCCCCTAAGAGAATCATCAAAATATTAGCAGAAAACTAAATGGCCCTGGGGTGGATAGCACTACTGTAGGTTACACCGTCATGGTTCTGGTTGTTTAAAAAAAATGGACCACAATCTTATAGGTCGAGGACGTAAAGGCCTGGGCACCAAAATTCACGTTGCCCTTTCCCCTGGTTTCCTTAAAGTAGCTTGTTTATCTGAAGGACAGCGAACAGAAGCGAACAGATATGAAAGTATTTGCTAAACTTTGGGATTCTGATAACTAGGAAGGTATTCAGGACGTAATCGCCGATAAAGGCTACGATTGCTAATATTTATAAAAATGAGTAGTATTAAAATAACTGCCATAGAGGTTTAAATTAAATAACTATTAAGTTGGAAGTAGCTATTAGGCTTTGCGTATCCGTAAATAGAGAATTCTATTCGTAAATGACTAATCAATCGTTTCATATCATTATTCAGCTATCTAGGGAGCGTTCAATGTTGCAAGAGATGCCTAAAGAAGCAAACATAATAGTAGTTGGTGCCGGATTAAGTGGACTGGAGCTAGTATCCGAATTGTTAAAGTGTGGTATACCTAATGTTGTCTTATTAGAATCTGGCAGCTACGATAGAATAGCTCATACAAACTCTTATCTTACACCTCGTGAATCTTTTACCTTTTGGCAGTCCCCCGAATTAGATCCAGATTTTTATCAACCTTGGAGAAGCGATTCCACTCCCCACTATTGTGGACTGTCAGGGTTAAGGAGGGGAATAGGCGGGCGGTCTCGCTATTGGAGGGGAATTACATTACGAATGGATGATTGGGCTTTAGAAGATCCAATATGGCCTGTTGGCATAAGACATGACTTAGAAAGAAGTTGGAAAGGAAATATTGGTCTATATGAAGAGGTAGAGAAAGATCTTGCTTGCTGGGCAAGAAGAGATTTAAGTGCTTTTCGAGGAATAGAGGAAAAAATTCTAGTGGACTTTCTTTCTCATACTCTCGATTCTCCTTGTTTACCAGTCCCTTTGGCAAGACAGTATTCTTTGACTAAAACAGGGAAAAAATGGTGTGCTTACACTCCTATTAGTAGATGGATGGAATTTGGAGGTAACTTAGAA
>JAUPUJ010000051.1 GCA_030917625.1 Patescibacteria group bacterium | reverse complement strand
CTCCCAGTCTAGAGAGGTGATGATTTTCCAGCCACTCTGCTCTACTACAGTGGTGCCGTACTCTTCTTCCAAGAGCTGTTTCACGTACATCACAAAATGGGGAGCGCGCATATTCTCAGCTCGTTTTTTGAATTTTAATTCTTGATTTTTAGCTTCATCAGCCTGCGCTTGAGTAATATAGCCCTGCTCCACCATCAATTTCAAAACTACCTGCTGTCTGTTGATGAGCTTATCTTTGTTGGTGCCATAAGGAGACAAATAGGTTGGTGATTGTGGTAGGGCGGCCAAAGTTGCTGCTTCAGCTAAAGTTATTTCTTTGGCTGGTTTATCAAAATAATAACGAGCCGCTGCCTCTATACCATAGGCTGAGCCACCATAAGGAATTTCATTGAGATAGAGTTGTAAAATTTCATCTTTGGAAAATTTCTGCTCAATACGATAAGACAAAACCCATTCTTTGAATTTTCTAGAGAGACGTCGTTCATTAGTCAAGATAGCATTTTTAACAAACTGCTGAGTGAGGGTTGATCCACCTTGGGCTCTCTGACCACTGAGACGAGGTATGATCTGTCCGCGGATAATACCACGAATAGAAATACCGCTGTGTTTATAAAAATCTTTATCCTCGACAGCGATAGTCGCTTGTTTGACATAGTCTGGTAGTTCACTGATGGTGACTAATGTTCTTTGCTCTGGACCGTGTACTTCATACAGCAAAGTCTCACCTTTGTTGTCATAGATCTTGGTGCTCAAAGGTGAGCTACGATCAATCAGCTTATTTACATCTGGCAAATCTCTAGAATACCAAGCGACCATAGCAATAAAGGCAATGCCAGCTAATAATATCAAGCCTATCAAATGCAGATAATATTTCTTGAACAGTCCCTTAAAAAAGCCCTTTTTTGGACCCTTGGGTAGCGGAGTTTTTTGGCCAAGTCTAGCCTTAGCAAAAAAATTAGAGCTGGCCTCTATTTTTTTATGTTGAAAAGTTGATTTTAGTTGGGGTATGGGCATAGTTGTGTATAGTATTTGAATTATAACAGAAATACGCTATAATTTGAATATCGTTTAGCTTAATTAATATCTTAATTTTTAGCCCGTGGAATAGCGCCATTAGTTGCTATTATGGCATCCACGGATCAATAAAATATAGACTAAAATTATTAATAAAAGTACCTTGGCGCTAATCCCGCCTTAGCGGGATTATTCCATGGGCTGAATCAAAAATATGGCTAAGATTAGCACGGATAAGGCAAAAATTCAAGAATTACTGACCAGGGGCGTAGAAAACATTTACCCCAAGTATGAGTACCTAGAAAAACTACTTCTATCTGGTAAACCTTTAAAATTGTATCTGGGCGTTGACCCCACTGGCCCGACCCTACATCTTGGTCATGCCATCAACATCGAGAAGCTCAGACAATTCCAAGAATTAGGCCACCAAATCATCCTACTAATCGGTGACTTCACTGGCACTGTCGGTGACCCGACTGACAAAGCAGCCACTCGCAAACCACTGACTAGGGCCGAGGTTTTACAAAATGCCAAAGACTACAAAAAACAAGCTAGTAAATTAATTAATTTTTCTGGCAACAACAAAGCAGAAATAAAATTCAACAGCCAGTGGGCCAATAAATTAAATTTTGCTGAAGTGTTAAATCTAGCCAGCAACTTTACTGTCCAGAGACTTTTGGAGCGCGATATGTTCCAAGAGCGCATCAAGGCAGCTAAGCCAATCCATTTACACGAATTCATGTACCCAGTGTTGCAGGCTTATGACTCAGTGGCTATGGAGGTTGATGGTGAGCTAGGTGGCAATGACCAGACCTTCAATATGTTGGCTGGTCGGGACCTGATGAAGACTTTGAAAAACAAAGAAAAGTTTGTCATCACCATGAAACTGCTGACTGACTCTAGTGGTAAAAAGATGGGCAAGACCGAAGGCAACATGGCCGCATTATCTGATACCGCCCAAGACATGTTTGGTAAGATTATGTCCTGGACCGACGGCATGATCATAGCTGGCTATGAACTCTGCACCAGAGTGCCAATGACTGAAGTCAAAAAAATTGAACAAGAGCTAAAAGCTGGTAAAAATCCTAGGGACATCAAATTCCATTTAGCCAGCGAAGTAGTGACCATGTATTTTAGTAAAGAAGCCGCTGTCAAAGCTGGCCAAGAGTTTACCAACATCTTTGCCAAAAAAGGCACACCCGATGACATAAAACACTATAATATGGAAGCGGAAACTGGTAATTTTAAACTAACTGGTATGCCTATAGATTTATTAATTGATTTAAAATTTGTGAACTCCAAAGGTGAAGCTCGTAGATTGATTGATGGTGGAGGCTTAAAAATAAATAGTAAAAAAATTACTAGTTGGGAAGAAAAAGTAAACTTAAAATCAGGCGATGTCATCCAAGCTGGCAAAAGAAAATTTGCAAAAATCAAATAGTAAAAATTAATGCTCAAAGCTAAAACAATAAATCAATATATAAAATTATTTCCCAAAGAAACTCGGGAAAAATTAAATGAGTTGCGATTAGCGATCAAAAAATCTGCTCCTCAGGCTCAAGAAAAAATCAGCTACCAGATGCCAACTTTTTATCTGCATGGCAACCTAGTTCATTTTGCTGGCTACAAAAATCATATTGGCTTTTATCCGACACCTAGTGGTATCAAAGCTTTCCAAAAAGAATTAGCTAAATATAAAGGCGCCAAAGGCTCAGTTCAATTTCCACTTACCGAAAAACTACCTCTAGTCTTAATCAAAAAAATAGTAAAATATCGGGTCAAAGAAAATTTAGCAAAATTAAATAAAAATATATGAAAAAAATTAATATACTAATACTA
>JAUPUJ010000050.1 GCA_030917625.1 Patescibacteria group bacterium | reverse complement strand
TCATCACCGAGAACAAATATCGGACCCGGGGTATGACCCCACTAAGGAGCCTGAGGTGATTCACAAAAAAACCAAGGACAACAAGTAATCACCTTCTTTTTCTCATACCAACCCCCAAGTGCGCCCGGGGGTTTTTTTATAAAAATTAGATACCAGGACAATTACCAGCTGGTGTATAACCTCGACTCTCAGCCTCTTGTTTAGAGGCAAACCAAATCTTATTAGCCTCACTGATTCTTTTTGCCCCCGAACAAGAAGGTAAATGATATTTATTAGAATTCTTAGACGCTACATATTGGCCTTTATTTGAGGTCTCAGAAGCCTCTGTAACAGCATTTAGACCCACATTTGATACTTGAGTCAGTGGTTCGGGTAATAATATCTCCACTGGCTCTTTTTCTAGGCTCATTTGAGATAATTTACCTAAACCAAAACCTAAAAAGCCAACAGTTATAACTAGAATAATAGTGAAAATATCAGTCTCATTTTGTCTGATATAGCTCTTGATCTTTTCCATGAAGTCTATTATACTACAGAAATAGTTAATTTAACCTTTATTTAAAAGCATGGCCCATAGAAAAGCTGGAGGTAGCGCTAAAAACCTCAAAGATTCAAATGCTCAGTACTTAGGTACTAAGCTTTATGCTGGACAAGATGCCAAACCAGGCGCTATTTTAGTACGTCAACGTGGTACTAAAATTATCGCCGGCAAAGGTGTTAAGACTGGTAAAGATCACACTATTTTTGCCATCACTGAAGGTAAAGTTTCTTTCACTTCAAAGAGAAAAACTGGCTTCAATGGTAAAACTAAAGTTTATAAAGTAGCTAACGTTACTGCTTAAATTTTAACCAGCTAGATATAAAAAAATAAAACCTGTTTCGTTTGAAACAGGTTTTATTTTTTTAAGTTTATCTTGTCTTTAAGCCTCAGCTACAATTTCGACTTCAATTTCATTTTTATCACCCACCTTAACAGTGTGAACGCCCACATTTTTTAGAGCATGATCCAAGTGAATCAAATCTGCTGAAATATTCACTTTAAGAGTTTTTAGTATTTCTTCGGCAATATCAGCCGCTTTTATACTAGCAAATAGATGACCTTCTTCTGAAGCTTTGGCTTGTATTGTGATTTTCTGATCAGCTAGAGTCGACATAACTTCTTCCACTTCTTTTTGTTTTAGAGCGGCACTCGCCCCCACTGTCGCCCGCAAAGTTTTCAACTGTTCAGCTGTAAAATCTTGAGGCAATCTAGCCTTACCACGAGCAATCAAAAAGTTACGAGCAAAACCAGGTGCTAAATCTTTCTCTTCATATTTTCGGCCTACTTTAGCCACATCTTCAAGTAAAATTACCTTCATAAAATAAATTAAGTTATATCAAATTAACTAGGCAATAATAGCCTTTTATTAGCCTTTTGTCTAGATACAGACTCGGGGGCTATTTCAACAATTCCAAAGCCTTATCCATTTGTGGATCACGCAAAGCCGCGATATCTTCTGGAGTAAATTCCACTTCAACATCAGGTTTTAATCCGCCCATAGAAATAGAGTGGCCGTCAGGAGTGAGCCATCTAGCAATCGTAATTTTAATAGAAGTCTCGGTCGTTACTGGTAGCAATTCTTGAACCGAACCTTTACCAAAAGTCGTCATACCTACCAGCTGAGCGACATCATGCTCCCGCAAAGCTCCGGCTAAAATTTCCGAAGCCGAAGCCGAACCTTGATCCACTAAAATAATCATTTTTAATTTATCATCAAAAATATCATAACCCCGACTGCGATAAGCGACATCTTGATCTTTGTCGCCTTTATGTTCCCAAACTACCACTTTATCTTTAGGTAAAAACCAACTCGCCATATCAACAGCGGCGTCTAAATATCCACCTGGATTACCTCGTAAATCTAGAATTAATTTATTGGTCCCAGAATTCGCAAATTCTTCTAAAGCTCCTTTAAATAAAGTGGCCGAATTAGCATTGAAACTATATAACTTAATCACAAACACATCCCCTTTAGTTAAAGTGTCTATGGTCGGAATTTCTATAGTGTCTCTCACGACTGTTATTTTTTGGGGCTCAGCACTACCTTCTTTAATTAAAGTTAAAACCACCTTTGTCCCCTTATCACCTCTAATCAGCCTTACTGCTTCATCAACAGTCAATTCCGATGCCACCACCCCATCAACTTCTAGAATCTTATCCCCAGCCGTAATACCAGCTTTCTTAGCAGGACTATTCGGTAATGGCGCTA
Organism: Patescibacteria group bacterium; assembly: GCA_030917625.1. GTDB lineage: Bacteria > Patescibacteriota > Minisyncoccia > Phycocordibacterales > XYD1-FULL-46-19 > JAUPUJ01. Next base: position 795 of record JAUPUJ010000050.1, on the reverse strand, counting down.
TCACAGTTAGTAAGCCATCTTTAGCCCCCACTTCCATACCCACACCACTAAAATTACCGGCAATATTTTCTTCAAAGGCTTTGGTTTCTTGAGGCGGTAAAAAGACTGTATAAGGGTCTTCCAAAGAATCCACCATGCCAGAAATAGCCCCCCAAACTCTTTCTTGCCTTTTTTGTTCAGGAGATGAAGTCCCATTCACGTATTTTTCATCAATTAAATTCCAAGCTTCCCAAAATGGTCCAAAATTAACATCTTCTGGTTTTAGAGTTTCTTTATTTTGAATACCAACAATTTTATCTACTGCTGGCTTAGCTTCATAACCAACATAAGTCCCTGCTAAAAAAGCACCGCCGAGCGCAGTGATAAATAAACCTACAATAACTGTTGTTGATAAAAATTTCTTAAGCATTTTTATATAAAATTAATCATAACATAAAAACAAAAAACTAGAATTAACTTTTATACACAAAACACCATTTTAAAAACTGACTTGCTCCCCTCCCCTTCGGCTATTATAATGTCTAAATGATAAAACAATTTCGCCACAAAGAAATAACTTGGATCGATGTCACCAGTCCCACTAAAGACGAGTTGACTCAATTATCAAAAGATTACAATATCCACTCTTTGGTCGAAAATGAAGCCTCCTCCCCTTCTGTAAAATCACGCGTCGATTTATATGATAGTTATTTATATTTAATTCTCCACTTCCCTGAATGCAAAACTTGTATTGGTGATGTTAAAAAAACTAAGACTAGAGAAAATATTAGAGAGGTTGATTTTATCTTAAGTGAA
>JAUPUJ010000014.1 GCA_030917625.1 Patescibacteria group bacterium | reverse complement strand
TTCACAAGAGACGGTTGGGCAGGTGATGCATGGCTGTCGTCAGTTCGTGGTTTGAATTGTTCCCTTAAGTGGGGTAACGAACGCAACCCTTATCGTCTGTTATATATGTCAGGCGAGACTACCTATCTTTGATAGGAGGAAGCAAGGATGACGCCAAGTCAGCATGTCCCTTTGACATCTTGGGCTACACGCATGATACAATGGTCACTACAACGGGTCGCGACGAGGTAACTCTGAGCTAATCCTAAGAAAGGTGGCCCCAGTTCGGATTGAGGTCTGCAACTCGACCTCATGAAGTTGGAATCGCTAGTAATCGCGGGTCAGCTATACCGCGGTGAATACGTTCTCAAGTCTTGTACTCACCGCCCGTCAAGCCAAGGGAGCCGGGAATACCCAAAGTCTCACTTTTGTGGGCCTAAGGTAAGTTCGGTAACAAGGGTTAAGTCGTAACAAGGCACGGCTAGCGGAAGCTGGTCGTGGAACTATTCCATTCGGACTGTTCTTGTTTTTTTAAACAAGGATTTATCCGGTCGATCATTTTTTTGAAATGGAGTCATAGCTCTCAACTCTAAATGTGAGCTGGTGACCTCGAGCACCTATCCTCGGGGGGAACGGAACACCGGAAAAGTTTATATTTTACATACTTCTAGCTTAACCAAAAAACACCTTAAATTGAGGTGTTTTTTGGTGTCTGGATCCGTGCATTGACTTTTTATACAGATAGTGTATAATTATAGGTAGATGCAATCACAGGTGCTCTCATGAGTGGCTGTGTGGAGTTATATAGGTTCTTCACAAAAGGAGGGAAGTTTCAAATGAAAACTTCTCATTGTCGTGGAGGAGAGGTCCCGCCTTTCTGGCAAGATGCTCTGAAGATGCTTGTGATTGGTCCGGTCGGCGTTTGGATCTTCTGTCTCTTTGTGGCCTTTGCAGCCAGATTGGAAGACCCGAATGCCTATGTCCCGTATTGGATCCTCGCTCCTTTGTATTGGATGGGAGCCGTATCCTGAAGTGGTTCTTTGTTTTTTCGCCCCCTGGCTATGCTAGGGGGCTTTCTTGTTTATTGCAATTTTTTCTGTTATAGTTTTGCCTGTATTTCTTGTGCTTCGTAGCTTTGTTTTTAGAAGCGAAGTAGAGCGCGCATAGCTCAGTTGGTAGAGCATTCGACTGATACTCGAAAGGTCCTAGGTTCGACCCCTAGTGCGCGCACAATTCAAAAAGAAAAATAGGGCCCTAGCTCTTAAGCTAGACCCCTATGATATTTTTCCTACAACAGTCAGTCCTGATGGGAAATATATTTTTCCCTCCCCAAATATATCAAAGCCCCCTAACCACTCATGGCCACGATTGTCTACAATAATCACAATATCTTCTTCGTCGTCAAAATAAATAATGTTTCTGAGTTCGGAGGGATACATCTTGTTGATTTGTTCAAATCCCAGTTCTTGTAGATTTTTTTCTAGCTCTGTGCCGTAGTTCCTCATCTAGCTTCTCCTTGGTTGGTGCAATCTAGTAGGAGTTTAGTGGTTTTTAGGTAATCGTCAAGGTGGTGCCATTTATCAAGACTTTTTGCTACAATTAATCTCATGAATTGGCAGGAATATTTTAAGGATAAAAAAATAACCCTAATGGGTCTTGGTCTACTAGGGCGGGGTATTGGCGTGGCTCGTTTTCTAGCTGAAAACGGATCTATTTTAACTGTGACTGATTTGAAGTCAGAGACAGAGTTAGCTCCAGCCCTCCTGGAGTTAAAAGATTTTTCTAATATTAAATATGTTTTAGGTCAGCATAATCTAGAAGATTTCCAAATAGCTGATCTAATTATTCGAGCCCCCAACGTGCCCCTTGACTCTATTTATTTAGCGGAGGCGGAGAGTAATAATATTCCCGTGAAAATGGATGCTTCGCTTTTTTGTGAACTTTTACCGGATGGAGTTAAGACGATTGGTATTACTGGTACTCGTGGTAAAAGTACAGTGACGACTTTGGTTTATGAAATTCTAAAAGAGGGCGGACAAACAGTTTTTCTAGGGGGCAATATTAGAGGGGTAGCAACTTTGCCTCTGCTTAGGGAAGTAAAAAGTGGCGATACGGTAGTGTTGGAACTAGATTCTTGGCAACTTCAGGGTTTTGGTGATGATCACATTAGTCCTCAGATCGCAGTTTTTACTACCTTTATGAATGATCATATGAATTACTATAAAGGGGATATGGATCGATATTTGAGTGATAAGGCTAATATATTTTTATATCAAAACAGTGACGATTATTTAATTTTAGGTGGGCAGGTAGAAAATATAATTCAAGATAAATTTGGGAGTGCTATTAAATCAAACATTATAGTCGCAACTAGTGATATACCAGGTGATTTTTCTATCAAAATGGTGGGCGGGCATAATCGCTACAATGCTTCGCTGGCTTTAAATACGGCGAGGGTTTTAAATATTTCTGATGAAATTTCTAAAAAAGTCATTGCCGAATTTCCAGGTGTCGAGGGCCGGTTAGAAATTTTGGGTACTAAAAATGGTATTTTATTTGTGAATGATAATAATGCTACCACTCCTGAGGCGGCTATTGCGGCGGTTAAATCTTTTCCAGATCGTAAAGGAAAAATAGTATTGATAGGTGGTGGGACAGATAAAGTTTTAGATTTTACGCAGTACTGCCAAATAATTCCCGACTATGTTAAAAGTTTGATTTTGTTTACTGGGACGGCCACTGATAAAATAGTGGAATTGTTACCCAAGGGTATGTCTGTAACGGTAGTATCCTCTATGGCCGAAGCTTGGCAAAATGCTCTAAAGCAAGCTGAAGCTGGTGACCTTATTATGTTGTCACCAGGAGCAGCTAGTTTTGGAGTGTTCAATAATGAGTATGAAAGAAACGATCAGTTTTTAGGATTATTTAATGAGATATAAATATGGTAAATAAAACAATTAGACCCTTAATGTTTGAGACTTATTTGGCTATGATAGAAAATTCTACTGATAGTCATATGTTTCAAGTCGGCTACGCCGAGGTTGATGGAGAGAAGGAGGATATTATGAAGGGAGGAGAACTATCCTGTGCTTTTTACGTTTCTAGCATTTTATCAATTTTCAATTTAATAGACGGCATTCACGCCACTGTTAAAAGTACGGTTAGGGAGATGGAAAAAGCTGGTTGGATTGAAACTGATAAAATTTCTCCCGGTTGTGTTGTCGTTTGGGAAGAAAAAGAACAACTTAAATGGGGACTACATATTCATATAGGTTTCTATATTGGCAATGATAAAGCTGTAAGTAATAATCCGACTGGGACAACTCCTTATCAACATCATTATACTTTTGGAACTAAAGATGGCGGTGATCCAGAAAGAAAGATTGATACTATTTATTATTTGCCAGAATTCATGGCGAGAAATGATTAAAAAATATTATTCCCAACACTTAGATATTAAAAACCCAGTTTGGAGGGAAAAAGCTTGTGGTATTGCGAGTCTTGGTATGATTTTGGGTAATAAAATATCTGATCTGAATGAATTGTATCAATTAGGTTTAGATAAGGGGGCTTATTTACCGGGGGTGGGTTGGCGGCATACTGGCTTAGTTGACTTGGCTAAACATTTTGGGTTTAAAAATTCTTATAATCTAGATTTAGCTCAGATGGACACATCTGAAGCCCTGGCTAAATTAAAAGATGAATTAAAAAATGGTCCCGTGATTGTTTCAGTTTTTGCTCATTATGAACACGGCCACAAAGAGGGGCATTTGATAGTTTTGTTATCGTTAAATGATTCTGAAGCTGAAGTACTCGATCCTGCTGCTTCGACACGAGAAGATATTCATCAATTTATACCAACTGAAAAGTTTGTTACAGGTTGGAAAAAACGTCTAATTGTAGTTAGGCTGTAAAATTTGCTAAAAAATGTTTTAATGTGGCTATGAAAAATATTGATTTAAATAATATAAAAACTGTGCATTTTATTGGTTTGGGTGGTATTGGGGTGTCGGCTATTGCTCGCATGATGAGTCTTGAAGGTAAGATCGTCAGCGGTTCTGATCAGAGTGCTTCGATGGTGACTGAAGAATTGGAAAAATTGGGCATTACGGTTTTTATTGGTCACAACTCTAGTCATGTGCCGGAAAATGCGGATTTAGTTGTGTATTCAATAGCGGTGCCACCATCTAATCCTGAGTTCGCTAAAGCGGAAGAATTGGGTGTATCTATGTTGTCTTACCCAGAAGTTTTAGGATTAATTTCACAAACTAAAAAAACAGTCGCCGTCTCGGGCACTCATGGTAAAACTACCACCACCGCGATGCTTGCTAAAATTTTTATTGAAACTGGTCTTGATCCGACGGTGGTGGTAGGGAGTTTCCTGAAAGATTACAACTCTAATTTTGTGGCGGGCCGAGGGGAGTGGTTGGTGGCTGAAGCTTGTGAATATCGGCGAAGTTTTTTAAATTTATCACCAAATATTTTAGTGATTACCAATATTGAAGCTGATCATTTGGATTATTATAAAGATTTAGCTGATATCCAAGAGGCTTTTGCGGAGCTGGTTTCTAAAGTGCCAGCCGACGGTTTTATTATTTGTGATCCTAATAATGAAAATGTCAGACCTGTGATTGAAAAAACAGAGGCTAAAATTATTGATTACACTAAAATATCTACCGCAGATTTTGATTTAAAATTTCCTGGTGATCACATTAAAAAAGATGCTCAAATGGCTAAAGCGGTGGCTGAAGCTGTGGGGATAGATAGTAACCAGACTGTTTTTGCTCTGAATTCTTTTTCTGGGACTTGGCGTCGTTTTGAATATAAGGGTTTGGTGAACAATGAAGTGGAAGTTTATGATGATTATGCGCATCATCCTGATGAGGTAAAAGTGACTATTTTGGCGATGAAGGAAAAATATCCAGAGAAAAAAATACGAGCCATTTTCCAACCCCATTTATATTCTCGAACCAAATCTCTTCTGACTGAATTTATCGACAGCTTGTCTTTGGCTGATGAAATTATTTTAGTACCAATATATGCCGCCCGAGAAATGGATGATGGTAGTGTCTCGAGTTTGGATATAGTCCGTGGTTTAAAAGATAAAAATAAAGAAGTCTATTATTTTGATAATTTTGAAGCTGTAGCAGGTCACCTTAAAGGTAATTTAACCCCAGATGAGGTAATTTTAGTCATGGGGGCAGGTGATATTACTAACCTCTCTAATGATTTGGTATTTTAATCATTGTTTAGTACAATTCTATTATGAAAAACAATGTTATTTGGAGAAATCGAGCCAATGCAATTCTGGGAATTGTTATTGCTATTTTCCCGTTCGTGGAAGGTTTTCCGACTGAATTAGAAAAAATAATTTTATTTGTTTTAGGGTTACTTATTACCCTATTTTCTATTACGGGCATAAAAATGAAGTCACAGTTTGAAGTAAAAAATCAAGAAGGATTGGAGACATTTTTTGATAAAAATATTAAGAATGACACAGACGATAGTTATGCCACGCCTCTCTATGATGTTGATCAAAAATAATTATTAGAAATTGAGATTAATAGACTTTTAGATTAAATGAAACCCCCAATTACTAATATTGTTTTAGTTTTTGTCGCAGTACTTATTATTGGAGGGGTAATATTTTTTATAGTTCAAGCTAAAGACAATAACACTTATGATATTCCTGTTTACGATGCTACCGGTCTTGTTGGGGGGAGTTTAAGTGGAATTAGTACTTCAACTGTAGAGGTTAAGGAAAAGGTTAAACATTTACCGACTCCAATTCCAACTAAAGTGGTGTATATGACTAGTTGTGTGGCGGCTACTCCTTCACTGCGAGAGCGTTTGGTTAAAATGGTTGATGAGACAGAAGTTAATGCCATTATTGTCGATCTAAAAGATTATACTGGAGCAATTTCTTTTGACCCTGAAACCGAAAGTCTAAAACCTTATGCCATTTCTCATTGCCCTATTGCCGATTTAAAGGGGATGGTTAAAGAATGGCATGATAAAGATATTTATGTCATTGGGCGGATCACGGTTTTTCAAGATGCTTTGTTTACTAAAAATAATCCCGATACCGCAGTCAGGAGTTTAAGTAATCCAGAAAGTTTATGGCGTGATAAAAAAGGTATTACTTATATTGATCCAGCTTCAAAAAAGGCTCATGATCATATTATCGCTATCGCCAAAGATGCTTATAATTTAGGGGTGGATGAATTAAATTTTGATTATATCCGGTTTCCTTCCGATGGTAATATGAAAGATATTTCCTTGCCTTTAACTGGAGGGTCTAAATCTCAGCCTTTGGTTTTAGAAAAATTCTTTGCTTATTTACATCAAGAATTAAAACCAACCGGGGCTATATTATCGGCTGATGTTTTTGGGGTGACCACTAATAATTTTACTGATGTTGGTATTGGGCAAATTTGGGAAAATTTCTTACCTTATTTTGATTATATTTCTCCTATGATTTACCCGTCTCATTATTATGCTGGTTTTGGTCCCTATGCTAATGCTAATCTCTATCCATATGAGGTTGTTAAGGGGTCGCTCGATGTGGCTATACAGCGGACTGTGGCGACCTCGACCGTAGTCAAAACCCTTCAAGGTAAGCCTATAGCTTCAACTTCGCCCCAAATGTACACCAAAAAAGCCTTCTCAGAGTCCAAAATAAGGCCCTGGCTTCAAGATTTTGATTACCCAGTACCTTATACTCCTGAGATGGTAAAAGCCCAAATTAGAGCCACTTATGATGCTGGTCTTGATTCTTGGATGATGTGGGATCCGAGTAATCATTATACGCGGTCTGTTTATGGCCCAGCCTTGTAGGGATTAGTCAAAATCCTTTGTTAAAGTTTCTATACAGAGTTATACTGTAGTCAATAGTCTTCATTATTTTATGGACCAATCTCCTCACATTAACTACTTTGCTCAAACAGATTTTAGGGGTCGGAAAATACCTTTTGGTATTAAGTCTGAAGATCGAGCTAAGCATATGTATATCATTGGTAAGACTGGTATGGGTAAATCGACCATGCTGGAAAACATGGCCATTCAAGATATTAAAAATGGCGAGGGTATATGTTTTATTGATCCCCACGGCAAAACAGCTGAACTTTTATTGAGTTATGTACCTAAAGAGAGAATTAATGATGTTTTATATATCGCACCTTTTGATCTAGAATATCCCATTGGTTTTAATGTGATGGAAGATGTCGGTAAAGATCAAAGGCATTTGGTGGCCGCGGGTCTGATGAGTGCCTTTAAAAAAATCTGGGTTGATGCTTGGTCGGCTCGGATGGAATATATTTTAAATAATACAATTTTAGCTCTTTTGGAATACCCGGATTCTACTTTATTGTCGGTTAACAAAATGTTGTCGGACAAAAAATTTAGGGAAAAAGTGGTGGAGTATATTACTGACCCAGGAGTAAGGTCGTTTTGGGTGGATGAGTTTGCGGGTTATACCGAGAGATTTACAGCCGAAGCTACGCCAGCTATTCAAAACAAAGTAGGACAGTTTACCTCTAATCCTTTGATTCGGAATATTTTAGGTCAACCTAAATCAACTTTTAATTTTAGACAGTTAATGGATGAAAAGAAAATAGTTATCATTAACTTGTCTAAGGGGAGAATAGGGGAAGGTAATGCGAATTTACTCGGCAGTATGCTGATTACTAAAATTTATTTAGCAGCTATGTCACGGGCTAATATTTCTGAGGGCGACATTAAAAAATTACCCCCATTTTATTTATATGTAGACGAATTTCAATCTTTTGCTAATGAGAGTTTTGCTGATATCTTGTCTGAAGCTCGAAAATATAAATTGGCCCTGACTATTGCTCATCAATATATTGAACAAATGCCAGAGGAAGTGAGAGATGCTGTTTTTGGTAACGTGGGCACGACCATTGCTTTTAGGGTCGGGCCTTTTGATGCAGAAGTTTTTGAAAAAATATTCTTCCCGACATTTATTCAGGAGGATTTGGTTAATTTAAGTTTTGCTCAGATTTACTTAACTCTTTCAATAGATGGGGTTGGGTCAAAACCATTTTCGGCTGTCACTTTACCCCCTATTATGCCCCTTGATAAATCTTATATCGATGAAGTTATAGCCTCTTCTCGTAAAAAGTACGCCCGGCCATCTGGTGAGGTGGAGAAGATTATTTTTGCTTTACATAATGATAATACGAATTCTAACTCTCAATCTGGTGGTCAGAATAATCAAAAAAATAATTTTAGTAATAATGGGACTGGGGGTAATAATCAGAAGGCGCACAATGGCCCGGCTACTGTTCGTAACAATACTGCTGATTATAAAAATAAACCCCAAGCCCAGACTCAAGCGCCGACTAATGATAAAGCATTCTCATTGTTAAATTTAAAGAAGAAAGAAATCAGAGAAGACACTAAAAGTACTGGCAAGCATAAAGATGATTTAAGAAATGCTCTAGCTGACCTGATGAAGAATAGTCAGCCAGAAGAGGTTGAAAAACCTAAGGTGGATCGAAATCCTGTTTCTAATCCAGTTGGAGCTCAACAGACTGCTAAAAATAATTCAGATACTACTTCTCGTGATCAAAAATCTGAAGTCCCAGAAAATGTTCTGAGGGATATGTTGAAAGTTCATGATAAATAGTAGAAAAAAAATTTTAATCTTTAGTACGGCTTATTTACCACTCGTGGGGGGGGCTGAAATTGCAGTCAAAGAAATCACAGATCGTTTGGGTGATTATGATTTTGATTTAATAACCGCCAGACTTGATAGTAAGTTGCCTAAAAAAGAGGTGGTAGGGCGAGTGAATGTGTATCGAATTGGTTTAGGTTGTAGTTGGGATAAATTTATTCTGATGTTTGCTGGCCACTGGTTAGCGTCTAAATTACATCAAGATAAAAAATATGATGCGATATGGGCCATTATGGCTAGTTTCGGGGGGTTGTCGGCTGTGCGATTTAAGAAAAAATATAGTCATATCCCTTTCCTTTTGACTTTACAAGAAGGGGATAATTTAAAAGCAATAGAATCTAAAGCTAAAATTTTGGGTTCCTGGTGGCGTAATATTTTTCTTTTAGCCGATAGTGTTCAATGTATTTCTAATTATTTAGCTGTCTGGGCTAAGGAAATAGGTGTGGCTCCCGGTAAAGTAGCAGTGGTGCCAAATGGAGTCGACACAACTTTATTTTTTAATCAAAATTTGAATTTAGATCATAATTTTAACTTAGTTACCACTTCTAGATTAGTTTATAAAAATGGTTTAGATTTAATTATTAAGGCTCTGCCTTTATTGCCAGAGACGGTGGTTCTACATATTGCTGGAGTGGGACCAGAAGAAAGTAATTTAAAGGAATTAGCTCTAAAACTAGGAGTTCTAAATCGAGTAGTTTTTCATGGTTTAATACCTTATGAACAATTACCACAATTTTTGGCTACTGGTCGTATTTTTATTAGACCCTCACGTTCAGAAGGTTTGGGTAATTCTTTTTTGGAGGCGATGGCGGTGGGGTTGCCGATAATGGCGCCGCTTGTTGGAGGAATTCCTGATTTTTTAGAAGATCGTCAAACAGGGTTGGTGATAGAAGCAGAAAATCCTATAGATATTGCTGATAAAATCAAATGGTTGTTGGATGATGATAATAAACTTCAGGTTAATGAAATAAGACTCAGGGCTTTATCTAAAACCAAGGAGACTTTTTCTTGGGGTGCAGTAGCTTCAGATATGAATACTATTTTTGATCAACTTTTCGATAAAAAAAATATATGAAAATTATTCTGACAACTGGTATTTATCCGCCTCAAGTTGGAGGCCCAGCTTATTATGCTGTTAATTTAAAGAATACTTTAGAGGAACAAGGGGTTGAGGTTGTTGTTCTAATCTATAATTTTGAGAATAAATTACCGCCAGGAATTAGGCATATTTGGTTTGGGTTACGTTTATTAAAAAATCTATCTGGGGCCCATAGTGTCATTACTCTTGATACTTTTAGTGTAGGTCTACCTTCAGTTTTTGTGGGGTCTTTAAGAAAGGTTCCAGTAATTGTGAGGGTTGGCGGTGACTTTTTGTGGGAAAAATATGTTCAAAAAAGATCGGTGGCTGTTACATTAAGAGATTTTTATAATACAAAAAATAAGTTATCTTTATATGAAAAAATAGTCTTTTATTTAACTTGTTTTGTAGTCAGAAAAGCCTCAGCTGTGGTTTTTAGTACTAAGTGGCAGGCTGATATATGGAGCATTCCTTACAACATTAAGAAAAATAAGATTTTTATAATAGAAAATTTTTACGGTCCTAAAAAAAATAATCAAATCAAAAAGTGGACAGAGCAGTTAACTTTTATCTGGGCGGGGCGACCTTTGTTTTTAAAAAATATAGACCGATTGAAAGAAATTTTTAAAGAAATTCAAATTAAGCATTCTAATTTATCACTTGAATTATACGAAAATTTATCCCAAACAGAATTGTTTAATAAATTAAAACAGGCTTCAGTTGTAATTGTGCCCTCTTTGTCGGATATTAGTCCTAATTTAGTTTTAGAGAGTTTAATGTTTAATACGCCGGTTATTGTAACAAGTGAGACAGGTTTGGCTGATCGATTGGGAGAATGTGTGTCTTATGTTAACCCTAAAGATAATTCAGATATAGCCGATAAAATAATCTCGATTAGTTCTGAGATGGAATATAATAAAAAAGCTGAACTAGTGGCAAAATTTAATTTTGACCATAGCTACAGTCAAATTGCCTCTGAGTTTTTAAATATATTTAAATTATTATGAAAATTTTAAGTTTGGGTTTAGATATACAAGCTTTAGATCCCACATCACAAGTGGCGTCTAGAATCAGACTAATTGGGCAACTAGTCGACTTTTATACTGTGATAATTCCAGCTCATGGTGACACATATGTTAAATTAAATAACCAGGCTGAGGTTTATGCTATTGGTGGGTCAAATAAAATCGTTCAATTATTTAAAACAGGTTTTTTTACTTATCAGATATTAAAAGCGAGGCATTATGATTTAATTACCGTTCAAGATATATATTTTCTAGCTCTCATCGGGTTCTTTTTGTCTTGGTTTTTTGATAAGCCTCTAGAAGTTCAAGTTCATGGGTTTGAAAAAAAGACACTGATACGTCTATTAATCTCTAGGTTTATTTTTAAAAAAGCTACTGGTATTAGGGCAGTTAGTCATCGATTAAAAAAATTATTAGTAGGAAAATATAATATTGATGACAAAAAAATATATGTGATACCTATTGGAATTAAGGATGAGGGACAAGTAGTGACGCGACGCAATTATAAAACTAGTACACCTTTTAATTTTTTAACAGTGGGCAGGCTGGTTTCGGTTAAAAGAATTGATTTTCTCATTAAAGCTTTGACTGAGACTTTTTCTGAGGCTGATAATATTATTTTTAACATTGCTGGTGAGGGACCAGATAGGTCGAAACTAGAATTATTGGTTGATAAATTAAATCCTAATTTTAGAGTTAATTTTTTAGGTTACCAAAAAAATCTAAATGATGAGTATCAGAATGCTGATGCTTTTGTCTTTGCCTCAAAAGAAGAAGGGTGGGGTCTGGTATTAGTTGAAGCAGCATTGCATGGCTTACCCATTTTAACTTCAGATGTTGGGTTGGTTGGAGAAGTGTTGAAACCTGATGAAGATGTTTTGGTCGTTTCTTCTAAAAATATAAAAGATTTTGGTTTGGGGCTTAGAAATTTATACGAAGACCCAGCTTTAAGAGAATATTTAGGACAAAACGCTCGAAAAAAAGTTTTAAATATGCCAAAAGCAGAGGATATAGTTAAAAGTTATGTAATTGCATGGCAAAATTTATTGGGGTAATATAGATGTTACATTATGATTAACTTATCCATTGGTTTTATTGGTCAGGGTTGGATTGGCAAAAATTATGCTAACGATTTTGAGGCCCGTGGCTATCGGGTGGTTCGTTATGGTTTGGAACCAGAATTTTTGGATAATAAAGAAAAAATTTCATCTTGCGATATTGTTTTTATTGCTGTTCCGACCCCGACTACCGTAGAGGGTTTTGATGATTCTATAGTTAGGGAGGCGGTTGGCCTGGTGGGTAAAGGTAAGGTTGCAGTAATTAAGTCTACTATTTTACCAGGAACCACACAGTCTATTCAGAAGCAATATCCTGATGTTTTTGTGCTACATTCACCAGAATTTTTAACTGAAAGTACGGCTAGTTTTGACGCTAGTAATCCTCAGAGAAATATAATTGGAATCCCACTAGAATCTGAAATATATAAAGAAAAAGCAGAACAAGTTATGTTGGTTTTGCCAAATGCTCCATATAAAAAGATTTGTGGATCAATTGATGCAGAGATCATTAAATATGGGCGTAATATATCTGGATTTTTTCGAGTGGTGTTTGCTAATATTTTGTACGATTTAACTAAAAATGTTGGTGGTGATTGGAATAATATTAAGGAAGCTATGAGTGCTGACCCAGACACCGGGCCAACTTATTTAAACCCAGTTCATAAAAGCGGACGAGGTGCAGGAGGTCATTGCTTTATTAAAGACTTTGCAGCCTTTACCGAGATATATAAAAATAAGGTCGTAGATGATAAATTAGGGATCGATGTTTTAAAATCTTTAGAAAATAAAAATATAGAACTTTTAAAAACGACACAGAAAGATTTAGATTTGCTTTCAGGGGTTTATGGAGATCTATAACCCACCTTCTTTATGGAAATAAAATATAAGAGGGTGACTTCTCAAACAATATCCCAGTCAATTCAGGTGTTGTATACAAAAATTAATAATTTTATTTTGTCTTATAATAAAATTTTGCGATTTATTGTAGCTGGAGGTATTGGAGCGGCAACTGACTTAGCTCTTTTGTATATATTTACAGATGTGATAGGACTTTGGTATGTGTTGTCTGCTATTTTTGCATTCTCAGCTTCTTTAATAGTTAGTTTTATTTTGCAAAAATTTTGGACATTTTCAGATAAGAGAAGGCTATCTATTTCTTGGCAGGCGCCATGGTATTTATGTATAGCTCTAGGTAATTTAATTGTAAATACGCTACTAGTGTTTGTTTTTGTTGATTATGGGCATTTGCATTATTTATTAGCCCAAATTATCACAAGTTTAATAATTGCTGTGTCCAGTTTTATTTTGTACAGTAAACTTTTTTCTTATGAGTCATAAGTCATATATAAATTAATTATGAAGCTCTCTATTATTTTACCAGTTTATAATGAAGAGAAGACTATAGTCGAAATACTTGATCGGTTAAATAATGTTGTATTACCAAATGGATTTTCTCGAGAAATCATCATTATCAATGATGGGTCGACAGATAAGACGGGAAAAATCTTAGAAGGTATGTCTACTGATAATAATTTTATTTTTTCATACGATAAAAATTTTGGTAAGGGGCACGGAGTTATCAAAGGTTTAAAAGAGGCAACTGGTGATATTGTTGTTATACAAGACGCAGATTTAGAATATGATCCAGTGGATTTTAACAAACTCTTGATACCAATTATAAATGGTCAAGCTGATGTGGTCTTTGGGTCTCGGTTTCTTGGTGGCCGAGTGCGTTTAGTGACACCTTTTTGGCATAAAATATTTAACA
>JAUPUJ010000049.1 GCA_030917625.1 Patescibacteria group bacterium | reverse complement strand
AAGCGACTTCATCCTTTCTCCGCGGGGGATCTATGCCCTAGAGGTCAACACTTTACCGGGCCTGACACCAGAATCACTTTTGCCCAAGTCTATCTCGGCGGTCGGGTGCGAATATGGACATTTTCTTGACCATTTGGTCAACCTTGCGCTATCGGGTAAGACAGGTATGATGTCCTAATAATTAACTATAGAGAAATGAAGGCCACCAACAAAAATATCCTTATATATCTTGTTTTGATACTGATAATCGTCAGTAGCTCTATCTATATGTGGTGGCAGGCGCGGGTCCAGCCAGACCAGGTTTTAGCCCGAATTGAGGCCAAATTAGATAGTTTCTCGGCTGAAATTGCTGTTTGTAAAAAAGAGACTGATATCAAAAAGCTAGAAGCTTGTGGCGAGCGGATGAAGGAAATTGCTGACGAATTGGACAGTTTCCAAAATGACCTAACTGGTATCAAGACAGTAGAAGTAGCAACCACGACTAAGGTAAATAAGTAAAGCTGTGTCAGAAAACATATCTGAATATAAAGACAAAGAGAGCGGACCTAGAGTAGAGGTCCATTTTGATATGAAATCAGAAGTTGGGAGAGTATCCGATACGATTAAAAATTTAGCTTGGTATAAAGAAAATGGATATCAAGAAAATGCCTACCGTTTACCAGTAGGAGTCGGGGTCGAGACTGCACCAGAAGAGATAGAGCGTCTAGTTGGTGAAAGTTTTGAGGAAGACAAATATTTCGAAGCTGGTGAATATATCAAAAATAATTGGGAGATTTTGTCTCGCGGGCTGGCGGAGTTAAGTAGTATTGGTGGGTTTAAGATTTTTGATGAGTACAAAATAATACTGAGTAGATATGGAACAGGTGGTAGTTATAATTCCAAAAATGGTGAAATTATCGTCAATATTGATCTGCGTATGCCAGACAAAATTATGGGTACTATTGCCCATGAAATAGTGCATATTGGGATACAACACCTAATCGACCAATATCACATCAAACATTGGGACAAAGAGCGGCTAGTGGACCTAGTTGGGGAGCGTTACTTTAGTGGCCAGAGGAAGATGCAAAATATCGAGGGAGCAGAGAGGGTGGATAGAGCCTTTAAACAGTTTTTTCCAGATATAGAGGCTGTCGTATCGGCAATAGCAAAAGAAGACTAGGTAAATTGCCTTTTTGTGACTTCATTGGTATTATATTCCCGTGTAAGCGGGCCCTTAGCTTAGTTGGTAGAGCGCCTCATTTGCAATGAGGAGGTCATCGGTTCGAATCCGATAGGGTCCACCCGACGAAAAAAGACATAAATATTTATATGAAAATAATCAAAGAATTTAAAGACTTTGCCACCCGGGGTAATGTAGTAGACCTCGCTATTGGTGTTGTGATTGGTGCCTCTTTCAATAGTATTACCAATTCTCTCGTCAGCGATATTATAAACCCGATTTTGGGTATTCTCACCAACAAGGTGGATCTGTCTGAACAAGTTTTTGTTCTCCAAGATGCTGGGGCCAGCTCAACCGCGGTAGTTATTGGCTATGGCAACTTTCTAAGCAATATATTAAACTTTCTCATTATCGCTTTTGTTCTATTTCTGGTTATAAAACAGGTAAACAAACTTACTAGATAGTAGGGAGTTGGAGATAGTTACGGTATTTACAAATAGCCAGATATATATTACTATCTTGGTTGGCGCTGATTTGGTCTTGTTTTTTTCCCGCGTGGCGGGGGAAAGGTTTCGCAGTATGGGGGTGGATGAACAGGTGGCTAGCCCAGATTTGCGGGAATACCACCAAAGTGTATTGGCCTTATTTTTTGAGAAGGCCACAGGTAAGAAAATTGGGGCGTTGGTGCCGCTTGCGGCACCACAAACCGAAAATTAAGGTTAGTGAGAGATTCCCTTTCGCTACACCTAGAGCTCTGGCAACCGCCGGGGCTTTTCTTTTGTAAGATAATAGGCTGTAAAAAGTCACAGTATATACTGGGCAGATTTTTAGCAGTACTAATCTAAAACTATGAATATTTTACTTTGGATAATATTTGGCGCTTTGGTGGGTTGGGTCGCTTCGCTAATTATGAAAACTGATGCTGAACAAGGGGCTATTTTAAATATTGCAGTGGGTATCGTTGGTGCCCTAGTGGGTGGCTTTGTAATGGATTTTTTTGGGGGGACAGAAGTGACTAGTTTCAATTTTTATAGTTTTGTCGTCTCGGTCTTGGGAGCGGTTATATTTCTGGCGGTGATTAAGCTGATTAGAGGTACAACAAGAGGTGGACAGAGAATGAAGGTGTAATAAACAAAATTATTTAAAATATAAAAACCCCCACAAGATGAGGGTTTTTATATTGGTGGAGGGAGTAATACCCACAGCTCGAATTATTTTTTTACCATAAATTTAATCTAGTATATTTTTGACTCCCTTTTTTATTTCCTCAAGCTCTTTCGGGGCATCAATTTTTATTACGGGTTCATCTTTTGTTTTATCAAGAAATTCTTCAACAGCATATTGAACATCATTTCTTCTTTTTTCGTATCTTTCGCTTTGTTTTTTATAATATTCTTTTCGTTCTTCGTCTTGCAAGTGTTGTGTCTCCAGTGTTTTCTCCTTTTGTTTTTCTTGGCACTCCTTTACTTTACCGCTTTCTTCCGCCCAATAATAGTTGGTGGCAGCGTACTCATATTCTTCTCGATATTCATAATTTTTTGCCACCAGTCTAAATACTTCTTTTTGAAAATTATTAATGTTTGGTATTTTCTTATCTAGGGCATTTTCGTGGCCAGTCAGACTACTAGCAAAGTGTGCTGGGCTATGTGCCAAGGATGAATAAAACTCATCTAAATTTTGGTTTTCTAAAAAAGTGGAGAGTATTCCCACTATTTGATCGAAGATGGCCTTTTCACTAAGTTGAACGACTTTGTCTCTAAGGGTAAAAAGACCGGCCCGGTTTAATTTATAGGAAAGACTTCTTAGTCCATTTAAAAAAAATCTATTTGGTTCATAAGAAACGAGATTTGGATCTTCAATGGCTTCCATTAGGCCACTTTTTTGTTCTTCATTTATTTTGGTCAA
>JAUPUJ010000048.1 GCA_030917625.1 Patescibacteria group bacterium | reverse complement strand
CCCCGCCGCCAAAGCGTCGCTTCGCTTGCTTGGCACGGGGTTAAGCATTCGTAGCTACTCGGATTTTATCCTCGTAGACGAATGCTTAATATACATCGCGTCACCAAAAGAAAAGAAGCGATACTTTTTTTTGATTGCTAACTTGTAGCAGCCCATGATAGCCGGCCTAGTAGCCAGTGCCGATACCATAAATAATAACGAACTTTTGGGTAAATGAAAATTGGTAATCAATTCATCGACAAAGCGATATTTGTAGCCAGGATAAATATAAATATCAACCCACTTGGCACCGTTCTGCAGATTACCACTAGCATCACTCATGGCTTCTAGGCTACGGGCCGAAGTAGTCCCGACTGCAATGATGTTCTTACCTTGTTTTTTCAAAGTATTCAAAGCTTTGGCTGTCTGTGAATCGATCTCTACCCACTCTTTGTGGATATGATGCTGAGTAATATCAGTAGCTATCACTGGCGCAAATGTACCCAAGCCCACATGGAGAGTGACCTTGAATATTTGCACACCTTTTTTTTCTAATTTCTTTAGTAGCTGAGGAGTGAAATGTAGTCCGGCGGTCGGCGCGGCTACTGAGCCTCTGTTTTTAGCATAAGTCGTCTGATAACGCTGGCGGACAGTACTGGTATCTTTGGCTTTGATATATGGTGGTAAGGGCGTCTGTCCATACTCCTCTATTTTTTTGTCCAAGGTCCGCCCTGAGACATTAAACTTGATCTGCCAAATATTGTCTTTTTCTTGTTTTATGAAATAACCAGAAAAATTCCTAGCAAAATCTATTTTATCACCAACATTAAAGCGCCGACCGCCGACCATCACTTGGTAGCTATCGGTCGCTATTTCTTGCAACAAAAATATTTCTAAAACACCACCAGTTTTTTTCTTGGCTTTCAGCCTGGCTGGGAAAACTTTAGTTTCATTGAGCACTAAAACATCATTGGCCCCCAGCATATCAGCTAAGTCATAAAAATGCTTATGCTGTATTTTTTTACTTACCTTGTCAAAAACAAACAAGCGCGAATGATCGCGCGGACTAATAGGCTTTTGAGCAATCAGCTCTGCTGGTAAATGATAATCAAATAATTTTATGTTCATATATTTCTATTACGTCATTGCGAGGAAGTCGAGCTAAGCTCGACGACGAAGCAATCTACAAGCTAATGGATTGCCACGCTCTCCGCCAGCTGGCGGATCGCTCGCAATGACGCCGGACTTACGTCATTCTGGAGCGGACCGAGCTCAAGCTCGGGTAGCGATAGAATCCACAGTATTAATTTAGGCTTTTAGATTCTATCGGCCATTCGCCTATACTCATGGCCTCCAGAATGACCACTAGACGCTTTTATTATTCTTCGAATAAACACAACCGCAGTAATCTTGTCTATAAAAACCCTCCTCTTTTGATAGTTGACTAGCTATTTTGAAGCCATCATTTTTCTTCCAATCAGCCGTAATAAATGGCAAGCCCACAATATCAGCAATCCTTGTGCCTATCCTATTAATCTGTTCAGCGCTCTTGTGTGGACTGATTGATAAAACTGTAGTCCAATAGTCAAAACCCTGCTCTTTGGCATAGCGAGCTGACTCGGCTAAACGGATGTCAAAGCATACTTCACACCTTTTGCCTTTTTCTGGCTCGTCCTCTAAACCCCTGGTCCTCTCAAGCCAATTCGCACTATCATATGGTCCCTCCACAAAATCTAGTTGTAATTTATCGGCATATTTTTTCAACTCATCGCGACGCTTGTTATACTCTACACGCGGATGAATATTTGGATCATAAAAATAAATTGTCACCTCATAGTCAGCTGACAATTTTTGTAAAACATAGATTGAGCAAGGCGCGCAACAAGCGTGCAGAAGTAATTTTGATTTCACTTTAATTGAATATAAAAAGAAGCATCATTAATCCAAGAAGTATGGATAATAGTATAAATAAAAAATTCTTGATCCTGGAAAAAATAGTTAATATACCGACCAAAAAAATAATAGCAAAAACAAAAATTGGTACCATTATTAATCCATCGCCATCACTAAATGCTCCCTGAAAATATGCCCAGACCATACCCATAGTGAACAAAGACAAAATAATAATAAAAAGTAGGGCCTTATCTTTTCTCCAGTGGCTAGTCCCCTCTTGTGATTTTTTACTTGGCCCTGCGGTGATAATTTTTTGTAGCTCAGTTTCCGCTCCTGTTATCTCGTAACCATTCACTTTTAAAGATTGTAAAGTTTCTTTAATCTTATTAAGAGAGGCTTCTCTAGACAAAGTCCTAGCTCGGACCATTGTCCGCTCATTACTACCATAAGCGGCTATTTCCTCTGCTGAAGATGCAATAATATATTCCAGCCAATACATCAAACGGCCAAAAAATCCAAATTTGTATTTAATTTGTTTATTTTCAGAAACTATAATCATTGCCGGTGGATGACCGATGGTATCGGCCATTTCCATAGGAAAGGAATACTGAATAGCATTGTCTTTTGGTATGACTATTGAATAAAATAAATAATCAAAAACAATTTGTGTTGGTGTGATAATTAATTTCATACTTATAATTTTACTTTATAATACCCTTGTTAGTCTATACTCTGATCTAATAAATTTATTTACTGACTAATTTTTCCCTAATCACTTCCTCTATTGCATTTTGTAATCTCTGTAAATCTGCCTGAGAAGCATCGAATCCAGACGTAGGCTGATATCCATGATCTTTAAAATCTATATTTTTTATCTGATGATCGCCATCAAAATGTACATAGCCCTCAGTCAAAGTCTGGTCAGGATCTACTCCATAATTATCAAACAAACGCTGATGTGTAGAGGCGGTCAAAAAAATAGTATAATTTTCACTCACTGCAAAACACCAAGTACCCCGCAAATCATCATTGGTCTCGACTCTCTTAAAATCTAATAATGCTTTATAATCAATTTCATTGGATGTTTTTTCAAAAGCCATATTATATTTTTATATCAAAAACCACTTAATCCTTACGAGTAAAATTCAAGACAATCATAGAGATACGACGAATAATTGTCACAGCGGCACCCCAAGCCATAGGCGCCCA
>JAUPUJ010000047.1 GCA_030917625.1 Patescibacteria group bacterium | reverse complement strand
ATCCACTTTTTTGAGTAGATCAAGAATAACCGAGACCACAATCAGAAGTCCAGTACCGCCAATAGCTAAAGTCGCAATACCAGTAATTTCTTGCATAATAAGAGGCAACATCGCAATAATACCTAAGAATAAAGCCCCGAAGAAAGTTAATCTAGTCAAAAGGCCGGCAATATATGTTTCTGTTGGTAAACCTGGTCTAATACCTGGAATAAAGGCTCCCCCTTTTTGTAAATTAGTGGCAATAGCATGAGGATCAAAAGTCACTGCTGAATAGAAATAAGTAAAACCAAATACTAGCAAGAAATAAACAGCACTATACAACCAGGCATTTTCAAAGAAATTTAAGAATAGTCTTGAGATATCTTGCAGTAAGACATTATCAACTTGTCCCAACAGATTAATAATCATTTGGGGAAATAGTAAAATAGACAAAGCAAAGATAATTGGCATCACTCCAGCATTATTAACCCTAATCGGTAAATAAGTTGAAGTTCCACCATAAGTCTTCATCCCTCGAACACGTTTAGCATAAGTAATAGGAATTGGACGCTCGCCTTCGGTCACAATTACCACCCCGGCAACAATAATCACAGCGAGCACCATAAAGCCTAGATAAGTTGGCAACAAACTTGGATCAAAAGTTAAGATTAGTTGAGAAATTGCTCCCGGCAAACTAGCCACAATACCAGCAAAAATAATTAGAGAAACACCGTTACCAATACCATATTGATTGATCAATTCACCTAACCACATCAACAGTACCGAGCCAGCTGTCACTATCACAATAGTCATAATTTTAGATTCTAAAGATAGATCAGAAACTATGCCTTGTTGAGATAATATTGTTAATAAACCAAAAGACTGCAACATCGCAAGTGGTACAGACAATAATCTAGAATATTGAGAAAATTTACGTCGGCCCGCATCACCTTCTTCATGATATAACTCTTTTAATTGAGGGAAAATTAGAGTTAACAATTGCATAATAATGCTAGCTGTAATAAAAGGCCCCACCCCAAGCATGAATATAGATAGATTAGCTAATCCACCACCTGAAAAGATATTTAGGAGACCAAAAAACTGATTATTCAAAAAGAAACTCTCTAGAGCTGAAGCATCTATGGTTGGAATCGGAATAGCCGCTCCCACTCGAAACAAAGCTAAAATACCCAAGACAAAAAGAACCCGACGACTTAAAGACCGGTCAGCAATAATTAACTTAAGTTTTTGGATAATTCCATTCATGGGTTTAAATCAAATAGATTTATAATATACTTTTTAACATTTTTAAAACAAAGGCGCCAGGTAAAAATTTCCTACAAAACGAGCCTCTATCTTAAAAAATATAAATTAAGATATTACCCCGCCTAGTTTTTCAATCTTCTCTTTAGCTACTCCAGAAACCACACAACCGGTGACATTAACTTTTTTAGTTAACTCCCCACCGCCTAATATTTTAACTACTGGCATTTTACCAGATATTTTTCGAATGATCTTTTTTTCGTATAACTTTTCAGGAGTAACAGTCATACCGTCAGTAAAAGAAGCACTTAAAGTTGAAATATTCACAGAAGCCACTTGAGCACTCACCGCTTTGTTGGGATGAGTACCACGTCCTCGTAATTTAGGAATTTTCTTGATTTGATCTCTAAGCTCTAATCTAATTTTTCTACCAGTACGAGCTTTTTGACCCTTATGACCCTTACCAGAAGTTTTACCTCTCTTACCACCACGGCCAATAACCCTAGCTTTAGTTCGTTTAGTTTTTGGTTTTAGTTCATGTATTTGCATAGTATAAAATTTATCTACTAGAGATTATTTGTTTAGAGTCTTAAGAGCCTCAATTGTTGCTCGACCAATATTTAATTTATTTTTACTTCTAGATAAAATCTTAGCATTAACATCTTTAACTCCAGCATGATCGAGAACTATACGAACTGCACTTCCAGCCACCATTCCCCGACCAACAGATGGAGCAATAGTAATTCTAGCGGCATTATATTTAGCAGCAATTTCATGTCTAATAGAAGACTCTTTAGTTAAAGGTACAGTGATCATATTTCTCTTGGCATCATTGGTGGCTTTTTCAATAGCTAGTGCCGTATCAGAAGCTTTACCAATACCCACACCAACTCTGCCTTTCTTGTCTCCAATCACTATAGCCACAGAAAAACTAAAACGACGTCCTCCAGCCATCACACGAGTCACACGACGAATAGCTAATATTTTATTAGCAAATTCACTCTTTGGTTTCTCACGACGACCACCAGCATTATGTCCCCCAGGACGACGACCTCGAGATCTGTTATCTGTATTACCTCTATCGTCACCACTATTAGTGGCCACGCGAGTAGTATCGTTTACACTTGGAGTCTCTGTAATTGTTTTTTCTTTAATAGGCATAATATAAATATTTGACTGAACTAAAATTCTAAACCTTGTTCGCGGGCACCTTCAGCTACAGCTCTGACTCGTCCAGTATATCTGTTGCCTCCACGATCAAAAACAACTTTAGTAATTTTTTTCTCTTTTACAATATCGGCAATTTTCTGACCTAAAGCTCGAGCGTCAGCCACTTTCTTAAAATTATCTTCATACTTACCCGCTTTCACTTTAACAGTACTCAAAGAAATTAGGGTAATTCCTTTGACGTCGTCAACAACAGCCGCCACAGTATAGCGATTAGACTTATTCACCACAAGACGTGGTCTTTCCATAGTTCCTGAGATACGAGAACGTACCCGTCCTTTACGACGAGA
Organism: Patescibacteria group bacterium; assembly: GCA_030917625.1. Classification (GTDB taxonomy): domain Bacteria; phylum Patescibacteriota; class Minisyncoccia; order Phycocordibacterales; family XYD1-FULL-46-19; genus JAUPUJ01. The sequence goes on along the minus strand of JAUPUJ010000047.1, from coordinate 329 downwards.
TAAACTTTCAGACTTTTTTTGTTGTGCAGTTTTAGCTTTCATATATTAAATCTTAAGATACAGTTTTCTTACCTTGTTTTCTTAGAACCTTCTCTCCATCATATCTGATACCTTTACCTTTATACGGCTCTGTTCTTTTATGTAATCTAACAGTAGAAGAAAATTGACCAACTAATTCTTTATCAAAACCAGAAACAGTAATGACGTTTTTTTCTGTAGTTACAGTCAAACCTTCAGGAATCACTTCTTCCACCACATGAGAAAAACCGATATCTAGAACCAATTTATTGGTTTGCATATTAGCCTTAAAACCTACTCCTTCGATGATA
>JAUPUJ010000046.1 GCA_030917625.1 Patescibacteria group bacterium | reverse complement strand
TCAGTGGCGAGCCGACCAACTACCATGTCTGGCAACAGGTGATAGAGGAAGTGAGGAAAGTCAATAAATCTTTGGCTGTATTGTTACAGCATAGCCACCCACTGAAGCTAGACGAAAAGTACGTAGTCGTTGGCTTACAGTATAGTTTTCATTTGGAACAGCTCAATAAAGCAGCCGTAAAAAATTCAATCAGTGATATTATTCATAAAGTGACTAATAACAAGCTTTTGTTAGATTTTGTGATTGATGATGAATTTGCTCAAAATCACCAAGTATTCAAAGGTAAAAATGAAAAAGAAGTAGAGGATATTCTTGATGCTTTTGGGGGAGAGTTGATTTGATTGACTTAATGTTTTAATTGTAATATTATTTTTCAAGCCATTCGGGGATCGTCTAATGGTAGGACATCAGGTTCTGGTCCTGAGAATTGGGGTTCGAGTCCCTATCCCCGAGCCAATTTTACGAAGTGAAATTGGCTCGAAACTTCAAAGGATGCTCCAGCGGAGCAACCTAAGATGCTGCGCAATAGCGCAGCGCCCCGAGCCAGCCTTCGCCAAGGCTACGGTTGGCCTTCGGCCAAAAAAGTGAGAGTCCCGAGGCAAAGTGCAAAATAAAAATGATTTTATGAAATTATTACTTACTTCAAATGGGCTTTCCAATCAAATTATAGCTGAAGCACTGTTTGATTTGGTAGGTAAAAAACCGGAGAATACTTCTCTTGTTTTTATTTCCACGGCTTCAAATATGCAAACTGGAGATAAAAATTGGTTTATAGATGATCTGGTAAATATTCAAAAACAAAATTTTAAAACTATTAAAATTACAGATATAATTAATGTACCAGAAAATATTTGGCGACCACAATTAGAAGAAGCTGATGTTCTATTTTTTGAAGGCGGTAGTAGTAGTTATTTGATGGAGTGTATGAGTAAGTTGGACTTTAAAGATACTTTGGTAAATTTATTACAAAATAAAGTTTATGTGGGTGTGAGCGCTGGCAGTATGGTCACTGGGCCAGATTTAGACCTTACACTCTCACAAAAAATATACGGAAAAAGAGCAAGACAAAATAGAATAACATGCCTAGGCTTAGTTGATTTTTATATTTTACCTCATTTAAACAGTCCGCACTTTGCTGAGCGAGTAGAAGATAATATTAAAGAAGTTATGAAAGATGTTAGTAGAAAAACATATGTTCTTGATGATCAATCTGCTTTAAAAGTGGTGGATGGAGTAGTTGAAATTATTGGCGGTGGTAAATATTTAGAATTTAATTAAATGTCTAACAGCTTTAATAGAGCTGTTTTATATTTGCCTATTTTTTTCAAATTGCTATAATATAATCTATGAAAGATGGAAGAATATTAAATATCGTTGATGATAATGGTAAAATATTGGGTGAAGATACTAGGGAAAATATTCATCGTCAAGGATTTTTACATAGAGAAGTTCACGTTTGGTTTTATACTCCAGCGGGCGATATTATATTTCAGCATCGTGCCAAAGATAAAGATACTTTCCCAGATTTACTAGATATAACAGTTGGTGGTCATGTAGAAATAGGCGATGACTATAAAGATTCAGCTTTGAAAGAAGTTAAAGAAGAAACTGGTCTTACTATTAGTGATAATGATCTGCGATTTATTAAATTTACGCATACCAGAAGCTCAGATCCAGTTACGCATAATATTAATAACTCTTTGCGGGCTGTATATGTCTATCGCTATCATGGTCATATTGATGACCTGCAAGTAGAAAAAGGTAAATCATTAGGTTTCGAATCTTGGCCCATTGATAAAATACTTAATATAAGCGCTGAAGACAAAGTAAGATTCATCCCGGCAATATTGCAAAAGGATGATTTAAATATTTTACAACAGATTAAAAAATTAATATGAACACAAAAAATACTTGGTTAAAAATCGGCGGAGGAGTACTTTTACTCATTTTGGTGATTTGGTTATTTTTTATCAAATTTAATCAAAAGGCTATCGCTCCCAACAATGAAAATTTAAATACTAACACTAATACACTAGACAATCAGCTTCCCTTGGAAACTTTGGAAACAGAAGATTTGTCTATAACAGAAACTAAAATGACAAATGTAAAAATAGAAACTAGTCAGGGTGATATTACTTTAGAGCTATTCGATAATGAAGCCCCTAAGGCAGTGGATAATTTTGTGACTTTAGCTAAAAAAGGATTTTATGATGGCGTGATTTTTCACCGTGTCATTTCTGGCTTTATGATCCAAGGTGGTGATCCAACTGGTACTGGTCGTGGTGGCCCAGGCTACCAATTTGCTGATGAGCTGAATCCAAATACCGAATCATACAAACGTGGCTATGTCAGAGGTGTACTAGCTATGGCCAACGCCGGCCCCAATACCAATGGCAGTCAGTTTTTCATCATGCATCAAGACTATCCACTAGATCACAATTATACTATCTTTGGACGAGTAGTGACTGGTATGGAGGTAGTCGATGCTATAGCAGCGACCAAAGTAGATGCTAGTGATAGGCCACTTGCAGAAGTAAAGATGAAAAAGGTGTCATTAATAGAGTAAATTTAATAATATTATACTAAAAAACGACTCAGCTTGGGTCGTTTTTTGTATTGACAAAATATCAAATATATGTTATTATATTTTATTAACCAAAAATTGGGCATTTCAGCCCATTGGTTGTGTACCTCGAAAGGAGTGATCATGTCGGACAAGAAGTATCATCTGTTTTTCTCGGTCAAGCAGGAAGAGATGATCCAGCTGTCGAGAGCTGGTGATGTCTACTACGAGAAAGCAGACGGTAGTGTTGTCAAGGTCAGCGAAGTCATCGCTGTCTGCGATGGCGGGCCGATCCCCCAGAGCAACTGGGATGATGCCCGGTACTTGGGTATCGGTACCCACCACCACGGCCACTCGGTCGAAAAACACTACTACGGCAACTGCGGTCGGTAATATCACTTCGAAACTAGAACCCCAACAGAAATGTTGGGGTTTTGCTTTTATAAATTTTTTTAGATATTGCACCCTTGCCAAAAATGAATATTTCTGGTATTATTTGACCCTATGGAAATCAGAAACATCGCAATTATCGCTCACGTCGATCATGGCAAGACTGCTTTGACTGACGCCATCCTCAAACAAACCGGCATGATGTCGGA
>JAUPUJ010000045.1 GCA_030917625.1 Patescibacteria group bacterium | reverse complement strand
AGAACCAGCACTTTTATCAGGTGCTGATAATTTTATTTTTAAGCAATTAAATTGGCCATTGAAAAAACTATGGACCCATTTGCGCTTGGGTTGGGAGTTATTTTTTAGGCCAGTTGATATTTTTTTTGCCACTAATGCTATACCATTTTTTCATCGTGGTAAGATGGTCCTGACTGTGCATGATCTGGGTTTTATGCGCAATCCTGAGCTCTATCATCCATTAGCTCGGATTTATCATCGACTATCTCACTATTTTGGTGTTAGGCAGGCTTATAAAATCTTAGTGCCATCAGAAGCGACTAAAAAAGATTTGCTTCACTATTTTCCTAGAGCCGCTAGTAAAGTAAAAGTGGTTTATCTGGGTTTTGATGATCAACAATTTAAATTGATTTCAGATTTTGAAAAAGAAGAAATCAGAAGTAAGTTTGATTTACCAAATAATTTTATTTTATATATCGGTCGTTTGGAAACCAAGAAAAATATCCAAAATCTTTTACGCGCCTACAAAATGTCTGGCAAGCGTTGGCCTTTGGTACTAGCGGGCTCTGCCGGACGCCATGGTCAAGAAGAAATAAATGAACTCTTAGCTGATCCACAAATCAAAGCTAATGTTTTTGTTTTGGGTTATGTCAATCAAAAAGACTATGTCCGTTTGATGGGCGCCGCCAGTGCTTTTGTTTTTCCTTCAAACTTTGAAGGCTTTGGTATTCCGCTTTTAGAAGCCATGGCTTGTGGTGTGCCGATTATCTGCTCTGATTTGCCAGTCTTACATGAAGTAGCTGGCGAGTGTGCCGTATATTTTGATCCAAATAAAGTAGAGGATATTTCACAAGCTATTAATCAAATTAGCAGTGATGAAAATTTAGCTAAGCAACTCAGTAGTGCAGGTTTAGCTAGAGTAAAGAGATTTTCTTGGACCAAGTGTGCTCGGGAGTCATTTGATTATATAATTACCAAAAATTAATTTAAAAAAATATGGGAATTGAAAACGGCGACAACAGCCAACAAGAAGCAATGGAAGATCAATTACGTAACACTCGTTTACGATTTATTAAATATAAACTAGATCACGATATATTTAATACGTGGATGGATACTATGATAATTTGTATTGCATCTAACGAACAAACACCCCAGCGCTTAAAGCCTACACTATCTGATGAAACTTGGAACAGACTAAAAGAAAGACTGCGCTATGAGGAAGAAATTCAAAGTAGAAGGCTGCCTGGAGATATAGAGTTGGTAATGGAATTAAGTGATCCAACAACTGTTGCTGCCTACGACAAATTAGTCGACGAATTTAATAGCGACTTAGAGAGGATTAAAAAAACAAAAGATGCTACCGCAGTAAGAGATTTTTATTTGCGAGCAAAAGAACTTATTTATAGCGAAAAATAATAAAGGTATTTTTTCGCACTAAAGTAATTTTGACTATATTGTTGAACTCAAATAATCAGAGCACATATGGTCTGTTGTATGAAATCGAATTTTCTTTTCATATAATAAAACAATCTTTTATAGATTGTTTTTAATTTGGGAATTTTTTGAGAAAAAAATGAGACCCTATTCTAACCCGGGTCTCGTGGAGGGCTTGGCTGGCTAGTGTACCAGCCAAAGGAGAAGGAGGATGACCACAAACTCCGCCGTGAAGGATAGCCAAAATATTCTCTTCTTCAGACATTGCCTCTTCGCTTCATCGGCGGCCAAGACCAAGGCGAGGACGACCAAGGCGAGGACGGCCAAGGCGAATATGACGAAGGCGAAGTCGAGGTCGAAAGCGGTAGCAAAGGCGGTGACGAAGGCGGCGCAGTCGAAGGCGGTAGAGAAGACGACGACGGCGATAGCAGTGACGGCGAAGGCAGCGAAGACAAAAGCAGAGGTGGCGTTGCCGTAGTAGATGCTGAAGGTGAAGACGGTTAAACCAAAAGCGATGAAGGCGGCGATCGCGGTGGTCGAAATCTTATCACCAAATTCACCCGTAATGGATATGAAGGAGAAGACGCTCAGCGTCAGGATGACAGCTAAGACCTGCCACTTGCCAAGCTTGTTCCAAAACAAGCCTCTCTGCGAAACAAACGTGTTTTCCATTCTCTTTCCCCTTGTTTTAGGTGATTTCTCACCTTTGTGATGAACACACCAATTGCCTGAAATTGGCCTGTTTTTTGGTGAATTATATAGTATAGCATAAATACTGTATTATGTCAAGTTTAAAAAGCCCAAAAAATTCCCTAAATAATAATCTAATCTTAAGAAGATTCGATATCACACAACACCGCGTATGTGTTTTCAACTTACATTAATGCTATATTTAAAATTTATTTTACCGCCACATTTATTCGGAACTGAATGTAAATTCGAATGCAGTATGTAACGTTGACAAAAATTAACTTTTATTGTATTATATTGTGGTCTAAATAATCCAGATGATCGCCACCCTTCGCATGCTTTGCATGCTACGGGTGGAGGAAAGTCCGAACACCATTGGTCCAGCTTAGCTGGATGGGTAATTGGTAACGCCAACTGGCTCTAGAGTGATCCAGAGTCAAGACAAGTGCAACAGAAAATACTCCTTCCGCCCTAGGCGGATAAGGGTGAAATTGTCAGATAATTAGCTGACACGTTAGCTTGGTGACAAGCTAAACGAGGTAAACTCTACTCGGTGAAAGGTTAAATAGGTCAAGCTTAGCTTGACGGGTAAACCGCTTGAGCTCATGAGCAATCATGGGTCTAGATAGATGATCATCACTTCTCGCGTAAGCGAGGATGACAGAATTCGGCTTATAAGATTGTTTAGACTTTTAAAAAATGGTTATTGCTAAATATCCATTTTTTTAATGGCAAATTATACTATTATTCTGGGTTTACTAATTTAGCTAATCTTGTTATTATAAAGTAAGTAAAAAACTATGAAAAAAGCCGATTTTATTATAAATATTGCTTTAGTGCCGATTGATTATCTGACTGTTGTTTTGGCGGCGATTTCTGCCTACTACATTCGTTTTTCAGCCGGTATTATTCAGATTCGTCCAGCCAATTTTGAATTAGTTTTTTCTGAGTATTTTCATATTATTTTACAAATTGGTATGTTGGCCACTTTGGTCTTTGCGCTGAGTGGTTTTTATACTATGCGCTCCAAAAAAATAACTAGTGAATTAACGCGATTATTTTACGGAGTTTCT
>JAUPUJ010000044.1 GCA_030917625.1 Patescibacteria group bacterium | reverse complement strand
GTCTGCCGAGTTTATCAATAAAGTTCTGCAGTTTAGGAGAATTGATTGATTCATTAAAAATCTTAACTTTTAAACTCTCTTTATTTGGTTCTATTGAATAGTCTTCAGACTCTTCTGCCATTTTTTTATACATTTCCTGAACCGCCATTGGCATGAAATCAAAAAAACACCTGTCATTATCTAATATACTTGCAGATACAAAGAATATTCCACTTATCTTTTCGGGATGCATCTCTGCTATTCTAGAAGCCACAATTCCCCCAAAGCTGTGAGCTACAACAGTAAAATCTTCAAGGTTATTTTCCTGAATATATTGAGAGACATAATCTACATATGTATCAAGTCCAACATTTTGTCTAGGAACTTGATTCTGACCATGCCCTGGTAAATCAGGTGTATGAAGTTCAAACTTGGCTGTCTTCAGTAACTGCTCTTTAATTTCTTCCCAACACCATCCAGCATGATAAGCCCCGTGAATAAATAAGACTTTTTTCATGAATTATGATTTAGGTCTGAGCAACCACATTTTTAAATTTGCTTTAGTAAGCTCCTCAGCTCCTTTTCGGGCATTTTCTGAATATAAGTCCATACTAAATTTTGCTTGTTCGGGCACTCTAGATACCTCAAAACCCTCACTTTCATAAAATTGTGTTGCTTCTTCTTGTGTCATAAGTTCATCCAACGCTTTTTTATCGGTTATGCGTTTAAGAGATTGTGTAATAAATGTAAATGATGGGTCTTCTCTTAGCTCTGGATGATACTTCAAGATGTCTTCATGAAAAAAGACACCCCCTCTTGAAGCTAAAATAGTTTTCGCATATCCCAAAAGTTGACCCAGTTGTTCTTTTGAAAGGTACTGGAGTAATCCTTGGCAAAATATTGCAGTATGTTCTCCCTCAGAAAGATTTTGCTCAACCTTATCCCAGAAACTCTGGTCCAGAACATTTCCTGGGATGAAAGAAAGAGGAATACCTCCTAAAGTTTCATTAACAATTTGTTGCTTAACATCTAAGACTTTTCCTTCAAAATCATTCTCAATATATTTATTTACTTTTAATCCATCTTGACTGGTAAGGAAATCAACCGAAGTGCTACAGAAACCAGCACCCAATTCAACTATCTGAGTTACACCCTCTTTCTCAACTAAATCTTTTAATACTACCCGAGAACTCTGCTCACGTAATTCCATAAAGTGAGGAGTATCAATAAGTTGTGGAGGATTGTCTACCCTGTTTGTTTTTTCAAGAAGTGCTTGATAAAACCGCTGTGCAAAACTCCCGTGAGTTAATTCAGCAAACTGACGCGCAGTCATAAAAGCAGTTTCTGTTACAGCGTCTCCCTCTATTTTCCCTTCTCCATTATAGATAAGGGCGTCTTCATAGTTAGACTTCATTTCCTCAGCTGTTCTATAAGATTCCATATGTGTAAATTTAGAAATAATATTAATAGTATATCAAAAGTTCTAAACCCTACTATAATATCAAAAAATCACCTTTATTTACAAAGTGATTTTAAGTGCTCCGCGGGCAGGACTCGAACCTGCGACCAATCGATTAACAGTCGACCGCTCTACCAGCTGAGCTACCGCGGAATATCTGGTTAGGAAACAGGTAAATGATATCAAAAAAGCTCAAAAAAGCAAAAAACTGGGGGCTCGCCAAGAGGCCCCAATCTGCTATAATTTGTCCACCATGACTACCACCAAAAAACACACTTGGGATCTGTCCCCCCTCTACAAAGCGGATACCGACCCGCAAATTGAGAAAGATCTGGAGAAGCACAAGAAGGCCAGCTATAAATTTATAAACAAATGGAAAGACCGGACAGATTATCTAAAATCCGCCAAAGCCCTGAAAGAAGCTTTGGCGGATTATGAAGCATGGCTTGATGCCGGTGGAATCTTGGGTGAGATTGGTTATTATTTTTCTCTTCGTGGTGCCCAAAACGAAAACGATCCAAAACTTAAGGCCCGCCTAAATCAAATTACCGATTTTGGTACCAAGATTGAAAATGACGCTCAGTTTTTTACTATGCGTCTGGCTAAAATCGGGTCAAGTGAGCAACAACAATTTCTAAATGACAAAACTCTAACCCGCTACCACCACTTTCTTAAGCGGTTATTTGATGATGCTAAATATCTTCTATCGGAACCTGAAGAAAAAATACTAAACCTAAAATCTAGTCCCGCTCATAGCCAATGGGTACAAATGACCTCCTCTCTTCTTGCGAAAGAAACCCGTCAGGCTTACGACCGAGACGGCAAATCAAAAACGCTTACCCTATCATCACTCATGGGCCTAATCTCCCATTCTAAACCAAAAATCCGCGATAAGGCGGCGGAAGCTATAAATGACATACTATCTAAACTAGCCGATGTGGCCGAAGCCGAAATAAATGCAATCTTATTGGATAAGAAAATAGATGATGAGTTGCGCGGTCTACCAAGACCAGACTCTGGTCGACATTTGTCTGATGATATTGAAACCGAAGTGGTTGACGCTTTAGTTGAAGCAGTAAAAGCCCAATTTAATACTAGCCAACGCTTTTATAAGTTAAAAGCCAAACTTCTCGGCAAGAAAAAGTTGGCCTACCACGAGCGAAATGTCCAAATTGGCAAAGTGAACAAAGAATATACTTTTACCGATGCCGCCAAACTAATAGATAAAGTTTTTGGTCTTCTTGACCCAGATTTTCAGCGTTATTTTCAAGGTTTTGTTAAAAATAAACAAATTGACATTTTTCCCTACCAAGGAAAATCGGCTGGGGCCTTTTGTGCCTACAACAACCCTAAGTCACCAGTCTATATTCTCTTAAACCACAACAATGAGTTAAATGATGTGCGGACACTTGCCCACGAAGCCGGTCACGGCATAAACGACGAGTTGATGCGTGAAATCCAACCAGCTATCTATTTTGGTACCCCCATGGTCACCGCCGAAGTCGCCTCCACCTTTACCGAAGATTTTGTATTGGAAGAAATATTACGCGAGGCCGATGACGAGCTCCGATTTTCACTCCTTATGACCAAATTAAACGACGATATATCCTCTGGTTTCCGCCAAATCGCCGCCTATTTATTTGAGACCGAGCTTCATAACACCTTTCGTAAAGAAGGCTATTTATCTAAAGAAAAAATTGGATCAATCTTTCAAAAAAATATGTCCGCCTATATGGGTCCCGCGGTGGAACAAAGCGCTGGTGCCCAAAACTGGTGGATATACTGGGGCCATTTCCGCAATTTCTTTTATGTCTATTCTTATGCCAGTGGAGTACTAATCTCTAAATCACTGCAAACATCAGTAAAGAAAGATCCAAAATTTATAGAGAAAGTTAAAGACTTCCTACGCGCCGGCACCTCCGACTCGCCTAAAAATATTTTTGCCAAATTGGGTATAGACATTACCAACAAAAAGTTCTGGCAGGCCGGTCTAGAAGAAATAGCCGACACTCTAGATGAAGCCGAAAAATTAGCCAAGAAACTTGGTAAAATATGACCCTAACCTGCTATACTTAGTC
>JAUPUJ010000013.1 GCA_030917625.1 Patescibacteria group bacterium | reverse complement strand
CCTATTTTTTTCCAAAAGTGGACAACTTATTTTTATTTTCGTCCAGTTATTTTTATAATATAGATTATTATCAGTTTATAATTTTCTCGTTTTATGGAGTTAACTTTATTTCTAACTCAAGTAATTGGAATCTATTTAGTACTCATTGGTCTCATTTGCATCGTTAAAAGAAAAATGATGATGCACGCTATGGGCGATGTGGTAACTAATAAGTCATTACTTTATGTGATCGCTATTATTGAGTTGATAGCCGGTATTTCTTTGGTTATTAGTCACAACATTTGGGTTTGGAATTATGCGGTGATTGTAACTATTGTGGGTTGGTTAATGTTGATTGAAGCTTTAGCCTACTTGGCTTTACCATATTCTTGGGTAAAGAAAATATTTCGTATGTTTAATACTAAAGGCTGGTATGTTGGAGGAGGTTTAGCCGCTGTGATTTTGGGAGCTTATATGGTGGCGATTGGTTTTGGTTTTATGCCTGTTGTGTAGTTCAAGATTTTAGGTTTAAAAAAACACCATTTTTGATGGTGTTTTTTTATTTTAGACTTATGTTACAATCCCCACATGAAAACTAGTCATCAAAATTGTATTATTTTAGGTCTATTGCTTGTAGTCTCGGCTGCAAGTGGTTGGGGTTTGTATTATAAATCTTATGTTTTGAATAAAAATTTAATTACCGATTTAATTGAGGAAAAAGTCATTGTCAGTGATCTGACTAACAAAATTGCTAATATTGAAGGTGAAAAAAATATTTTAAATGAAGGTTTGGAGGCTGAAAGAAAAAGAGTAGGAGATCTGGCCGAACAAGTGTCTGATGCGGTGGGTACTGTGGGAATTTTAGATAAATTAGCTAAAACTGATCCGCAATTATTACAAAAATATTCTAAAGTTTATTTTTTAAATGAACATTATATTCCTTCAAGTTTAAAAACTATTGATGATGAATATGTGAATGACCCTTCCAAAGAAGAACAAATTCATGGATCGGTGTGGCCACATTTGGAAGATATGTTGGAAGAAGCCAAAGAAGATGGAGTGGAATTAAAAGTTTTGTCATCTTATAGAAGTTTTGGTCGTCAATCTGAACTCAAAGCAAGTTATAAAGTGATTTATGGTTCGGGGGCTAATACTTTTTCAGCTGATCAAGGATATTCTGAACATCAGTTGGGGACCACTTTAGATTTTACTAGTGTTGATGCCCTGACTACTTTTAATGGTTTTGAAAAGTCTAAAGGCTATGCTTGGCTTTTAGAGAATGCTCATAAATACGGTTTTGTTTTATCATACCCTCCAAATAATCAGTTTTATCAATTTGAACCGTGGCATTGGCGTTTTGTGGGAGAAGATTTAGCTCGTGATTTACATAAAGATAATATGTATTTCTACGATATGGACCAGAGAAAGATAAATGAATATTTAGTAAAAATATTTGATTAGTTACAAATTTACATTTCTCTAGAATCATAAGCCCAATGTAACAAGGCTTGTCTTTGGCGCGGACGACAAGATGTGTCTGCGGGCCGACAATTATTTCTGACTGCAGTCGCATGTCTCCTGAAAGCTTGCCAACGTTTTATTTGCCGGACGTCTTCTTTTTCTAATCGGCGCCCTATATAATATCGGCAATACCATTGAAACCAACCTCGGGGATCATCTTTGTAAATCCACCCGTTCTTTCGCCAGGTTGATAGTGATTGGCTAGCTTTAATTTTAAAATAATTTAAGTTGGAATTACTTTTGGTGGGTGAGAGTTTGGCTTGTGTGAACCAATCTCTAGGAAATTCTTTTTGGCAATCGGTCATATATTTACCACCAAATATTCCTAGGGCCAACATTTCTTTGGGTGTGAGGTCTGGTTTAAAATCGGGGTCAAAATTTTTACCCGCTGGCTCGGTTAGAGTATATTTATAATTTTGTTGCATCTTGTCGTTAACGACAATTGTTTTGCGGTCCATAATTAGTATTTTACTCCCTGTTCGCCTTTTTAGTAAAATAGCTAAAGTGTATTTGCTTCTATCTTTTAAAAAATGATAGAGTATGTAGGTTATAATTTACTTTTTAAAATTCTATGGCAATCATTCAATCAATTAAAGGCAGGGAGATCTTAGATTCTCGGGGTAATCCTACGGTCGAGGTGGATATTAAATTAGACGATGGGTCTATGGGGCGAGCGGCGGTACCGTCTGGGGCTTCAACTGGTAGTCACGAAGCGGTGGAGCTACGCGATGGTGGTACTCGTTATGGTGGTAAAGGGGTAGCAACAGCGGTGGCTAATATTAATAATGAATTAGCTCAAAACTTAATTGGTAAAGATTGGAACCAAACTAGTTTGGATGAGGCTATGATTGAGCTTGATGGGATGGCCAATAAAGGCAGGTTAGGTGCTAATAGTATTCTCGGTATTTCACTGGCTTTTGCTCATGCTTGTGCCTCTAGTCAAAAGAAACCTTTATATCAATATTTTGCTGATATTTCTGGTAATACTGAACTGAGTTTACCGGTACCGATGATGAATATTTTAAATGGTGGCAAGCATGCTGAAAATTCTACTGACTTACAAGAATTTATGATTATGCCATTAGGGGCTCCGTCTTTTGCCGAAGCTCTACGTTATGGTACCGAAGTTTTTCACGCTCTAAAAAGTATTTTAAAAAGTCGTGGGTTAAATACTTCTGTTGGTGATGAAGGTGGCTATGCTCCGTCACTACCTTCTAATGAAGCGGCGATTGAAATAATATTAGAAGCGATTACTAAAGCTGGCTATAAACCAGGTGAAGATATTTTTATCGCAATTGATGCGGCAGCGAGTGAAATTTATGAAGACGGTAAATATAATCTTAAAACAGAAAATAGAATTCTAACTTCAGAGGAAATGGTAGAATTTTATGCGGACTGGGTGAATAAGTTTCCAATTGTGTCTATTGAAGATGGTTTGCATGAAGATGATTGGGCTGGTTATAAATTAAAAACAGCAAAACTGGGCGATAAATTGCAAATAGTTGGCGATGACTTATTTGTAACTAATATAGACAGATTGCAAAAAGGGATTGATGAGAAGGCTGGTAATTCTATTTTAATTAAACTAAATCAAATTGGGACGGTGTCGGAAACTATTAAAGCGATTCAAATGGCCCACGGGGCTGGGATGACCGCTATTGTGTCACATCGTTCCGGTGAGACTGAAGACACGACTATTGCCGATTTTGTAGTCGGTCTTAGTACGGGTCAAATCAAAACAGGGTCACTTTGCCGATCTGAAAGAACAGCGAAGTATAATCAGTTGCTAAGGATTGAAGAAGAATTGGGTAGTAAAGCCAAGTGGTTGGGTAAAGGGGTGTTGAAAAAGTAATTGTAACAGGTTTAAGGTAAGAAAGGTCTGGTTGATAATTTACGTATCTTTATGGAATTAAACAAAAAACAAGTGGTATTAATTGTGCTCGATGGCTGGGGTTATCGAGAAGAGATTAAAGACAATGCAGTAGCAGAGGCGCAGACGCCAAATTTTGATCGACTGTGGCAAGAATACCCTCACTCGCTACTAGAAGCCTCTGGGCTCGCTGTGGGACTGCCGGCAGGCCAAATGGGTAATTCGGAAATTGGCCACACTACTATTGGGGCCGGTAAAGTTATTGATACCGACTTAGTCAAAATTGAAAAAAATATTAAAAGTGGTGAGTATGCCAAAAATGAATGTTTTTTAAATTTGTTTGCGCATGTTAAAAAACATAATTCCACTTTGCATGTTATGGGCTTACTCTCTGACGGTGGAGTTCATAGTCACCAAGACCATTTGCACGCTTTTTTGAAAATCGCTAAAGATGTGGGTATAGAACGAGTCGCGATTCATGCTTTTACTGATGGCCGAGATACCGCACCAAAAAGTGCTAAAGGTTATTTAGAAGCTTTGGAAACAGTGCTCGCGGAAACGGGTATTGGTCATATTGCTTCTGTGTCGGGGCGTTTCTATGCGATGGATCGAGATAATAATTGGGATCGAATGGAAAAAGCTGAGAAAGCTATGTTTGATTGTGTGGGTAAAGTTTGCCAACTTAAAAAACCCTCAGAGATGGTGGGACAAATGTATGATGAAGGCCTGCTTGATGAACATTTAGAACCACTAGTTTTTGTAAACGAAACTGGACAAGGCTATAAAATAGAAAAAAATGATGGGATTTTTGTTTTTAATTTTAGATCTGATCGGGTGAAGATGTTGTTAAAAAATTTAGAAAGTAAAAAGGCAGAACTTAATTTAGAAGTTGTGACCATGACTCAGTATGATAAATTATTTACTGCTAGTGTGGCTTTTCCACCGAGTGAGATCACTACGACTTTAGCTAAAGAAATATCTGAAGCTGGTCTGACTCAGGCTCATATAGCAGAGACCGAAAAATTTCCTCACGCTACTTATTTTTTAAATGGGGGAGTGACTGAAGCCTATCCTTTGGAAAGTCATATTATGCTCGATAGTCGCAAAGATGTACCTACTCACGATCTAGCGCCAGAAATGAGAGCTGAAGCCATAGCTGGTAAGGTGATAGAAGAATTGAAAAAAGGGACTAATTTTATTTTTGTTAATTTTGCCAATCCGGATATGGTTGGTCATACGGCCAATGTTCCAGCTATTGTGACCGCTATAGAGAAAGTTGATTTAGAACTAGGACGAGTGGTGAGTGTAGCAGCGGAATGTGGGGCGATAATGTTTGTGACCGCTGATCATGGTAATGCTGAAGTCAACAGAGATCCTGAAACTGGCGAGAAACATACTTCTCATACTACAAATTTGGTGCCAGCGATTTTAACTAGCAAGGAGTATAGTTTACAAGATGGAACTCTAGCTGGTATTGCCCCGACTATTTTGTCGATTTTGGGAATAAATATTCCATCTGAAATGACTGGTAAAATTTTGATTTAGACAGAATTCTGATTCTTTGGTAGACATATGTTAAGATAATTAAGATATGGATGACAAAATTGAAAAAACAGAAGCCGAGTGGCAAAAAGATTTAGACCAAGAAACTTTCGCCATAACTCGCCTGGGTGGTACTGAGCGGCCCTTTGCTAATAAATATTGGGATGAGAAAAAACCCGGAGTTTATAAATGCTCTAACTGTGGTTTAGAATTATTTACTTCAGATACTAAATTTGATTCTGGAACTGGTTGGCCTAGTTTTTATGATGTAATGAATTCTAAAAATGTTATCACTAAAGAAGATAATACTGGAGGCATGACCAGGGTGGAGGTTTTGTGTGCTAGGTGCAATGCCCACTTGGGGCATTTATTTCCTGATGGTCCCAAGGAAAAAACTGGTTTACGTTATTGTATAAATTCGGCCAGTTTAAATTTGGAAACCGATAAATAAAATTTAATCATGAGTAATTTAAAATTATTTTCATTAATCTTTTTGGTGGGAGCTGTAGTTATTGGTGGTGGTATTTTTTATTATAGTAAATATAAGTCTTTTTTTGTGAAAGATAAAATCATTTTTAATACTATTTTATCGGAAATAGCCAATAATAAAGCTGAAATGATTGGTGGTATCGATATTGCGCCAATAGAAATGTTGTCAGAGGAAATTGAATTTAAAATGGCATCCTCGACTTTAAAAAATATAGAATAGTTGATCATGGCTAAAATTCATAGATTTATTGGGGACTTTACACTCCAGAGAGATGAGGTGCTTATTTCTGATCCAGCTTTAGTAAATCAAATTAAAAATGTTTTACGTTTGGAGCGAGGTGAATTAGTAGAATTAATCTCGACCGGAGATGCTATAGTTTTTTCAGGTCAAATTAGTGATATTAAAAAAGATAATGTCACCGTTTTAGTTTCAGATAAGAGGGTTATCCCAGAAGATGATAATCAAAACAAATTAATTTTATATTGTGCGATCTTAAAAAAAGATAATTTTGAATTAATCGTACAGAAAGCAACTGAATTGGGGGTGACAGAAATTGTGCCTATAATCACAGATCGGACAGTTAAACAAAATTTAAATTTTGAGCGCTTACATAAAATAGCTCAAGAGGCCAGTGAACAGTCGGGCAGGCTCAGTATTCCAGAGATCAAAGAATCACAAAAACTGAAAGATATTTTTAAAGAGGGTATTGTGTCTGTCGATAAGATATTTTTTTGCGATTTTGGTGGACCTGTATTTGATTTTGGAGATAAGAAAAATTTGACTCAGAAAACAAAAGCCCTTTTTATTGGTCCTGAGGGGGGATTTACAACGACTGAAAGAGAAATGGCGATTGGTTTAGGGTGGGAGATTTTAACTTTATCTAAAAATGTTTTAAGAGCCGAGACAGCGGCTCTTGTAGGTATTTTTGCTTTGGTTTAGAAAAATTATTGAGCTATCTTAGCTACATCGCCCGATAGACCAGTAGCGTCACCCTCGACTCCAGTCGCATTACCTGAAAGATTGGATACATTACCGGACAGATTGGTGACATTGCCTATTAAGTTGGAAACATTACCAATAAGGCTAGTGGTGTTGCCAGAAATATTGGTGACATTACCTATAATATTTGAGACATTGCCAAATAAATCAGTCACGGTGCCAGAAATATTGGTGACATTTCCATAAATATTACTGACATCACCATCTAAAGTGGTAGTTTTGCCTACTATACCAGAAATGTCTCCAGAAATTTTTGAGACATCGCCTAAGATATTGCCAACATCACCTCTAATATTGGAGACATCGCCCATAATATGTGAAGCATCACCATAAACTCCAGAAATGTCTCCAGAAATTTTTGAGACATCGCCACTTATTCTATGCAGATTAATGTCGCCATGAATATTGGCCACATCACCTTTAATATTTAAAAAGTCTCCCCAAATACCATCATGAATATTCCTTACATTATTAATATTTTTATGAATAGGTGGTGAAATTCGAGTTAGGGACATGGTTTTAAATTAGTATAAAAAATAATTATTATCGTGTTAATGATAACATTGACTAGGGTGGTGTTCAATAAATAAAAATGACTCTCAGGTTGAGAGTCATTTTTATTTACATTACTGAAGATTCGTCTTCGGCAACACCTGGTGTAGCTTCTTCCGCTTCTTCTGTATCCTCTTCTGTAGTGTCGGGAATCATCATTTCGTCTGTTGATTCTTCTCCGTCTACAGGAGTAGGAATAGTTGTTTCATCATCCATAGTTTTTTTGGTTAACTAATCTAACACTAATGTGCAGACCAGAAGCTAATAATCACTGGTTTACTGTAACAGATAAAATCATCTTATACAACTTAAATTGGCTGAATAAGGGTTGACTTTTAGGTAAAACATTGACATCATTTCTGTGTAATTATATAGTTCAGCCTTAAATATAAAATTTAAATATGGTCACCACCAATAGCAAGCCAAAAAGGAATATTATTCTCCTCATAGGAGCTCCGCCTTCAGGCTTAGTAGAGTTTAAAAGAAAATTTAACAAGACATACCGCTTAGCTTTAGTTAGATCAACTAAAGAGCCTTTAACCCCAAAACAAGAAGAACACTTCCGGAATAAGATATTAGATATAGATTTGTGTGTGAACTTCGACTCTTCTCAAAGTATTATGGAAGCCCTTTTACCATATGAAGGCGAATTGTTAGCGGCTACTTGTAGGGCTGAAGCTAAAATTCCTCAATTCCAAAAATTGATACCTTATATCCCTTATCTAAAAACTCCCACAGTTTCATCACTAGAATGGTGTACTAATAAGATTCAGATGCGTAAGCGACTTTTATCTTATGACAAGAAGATTTCTCCTAAGTTTAAAGTAGTATCTGATGCTCAAAAAAGTACTTTAAAAAAGATTCATGAGGAAATTGGATTTCCTTTAGTAATCAAGCCTGCTGGGTTGGCTCAGAGCTACTTAGTTAATATTGTTTTTCACGAAGAGGAATTGGAGAAAACTTTGGGTATGGTGATCAAGAAGATAGATAAAATCTACAAAGAAATGGGTGGACGAGGGGAACCTCAAATCTTGGTGGAGCAATTTATGGAAGGAGATATGTATTCTGTGGATGCCTTTGTAAATTCACGAGGTAAAGTTTATTTTGCTCCTATGGTTCACGTCAAGACAGGGCGCGACATTGGTTTTGATGACTTTTTTGCTTATCGAACTTTAACCCCCACACTTCTTAAGAAAAATAGTATCGAAGCCGCTGAAAATGTAGCTACTAAAGCTATTCACGCTTTAGGTCTACGAAGCTCAACCGCTCATATTGAGATGTTTAGAACCGAAGACGGTTGGAAGATTATAGAATTGGGACCGAGATTGGGTGGTTTTCGTAATGACATGTATCAACTATCTTATGGCATGGATACTACGACAAATGATATCTTCATTCGTATACCTAAAAAACCTATTATGCCTAAAAAAGTTCAAGGCTATACGGCGGTTTTTAAATTTTTTGCCAAAAAAGAAGGTAGAATAGTTAATCTAACTGGGATCAAAAAAGTCCAAGAATTAAAATCTTTCCATTCAATTGCTATAAATAAAAGTGTGGGCGACTTAGCTCGTTTTGCTAAACACGGAGGCAAGAGTATTTTTAATATTACTTTATTTAATCCTGATCGGTCTAAATTGTTTGCTGATATTAGACGTATGGAACAGATGATTAAAATTGTCACCAAGTAGGAGTTTTACTCTCCAGAAATTTTATGTATTTTCTGGCACTGTCTGAGAATAAATTCTTTAACCACACCGGGGTTAGCTGCATTTCTAATTACAAACTCTCGATTGTCACTTGCAGTTTGAACATGGAGATTGCCAAAATTAAGCAAAGTGGGTATTAGACCTGATACTTCGACGCTGATATCTTGAATTTTGTCTAAATGAAAACTAGACACTTCTCGGTGGAAGATGGCTTTTTGGTCGATATCAATAATTCTGTTGTTGGTAATGATCCAGACGTCTAAATAGTAATCAGTCCAAATAACAAAAAAATAAATCCAAATTAAAGTTAACCAGCCACAATATAGAAAGCCAAATATAGAAAATATTTTTAGAGTCAGATGGAGGTCATAAAACAATCCGAGGATTAAAAGTAAAATAATAGGTAAAAGTACTAAGAGGGTTAAGCCAATGCTTTCAACTAAGAAAACAAACCAGTGTTTTCTGACTGCTAGTAAAATTTTTTCCTTAGGTTCGAGGTAAATCATGAGATAGTCTGGGAATTAAAAAATAGATATAAAAAATACCATACCACCTAGGAGGGCAAAGAGTATGGTTATATATAAAACCTGAGCTAATTTAATAGTTTTCGTGTCGGTGCTAAATGACCGCCAGTGATATATTAAAACCCAGCTCATTATAATGGCATAAGACACAGTGACTAAAAACACTAGCCATAAATGATTGGTAGTAATAGCCTCGACGAAAATATTGATAGAAGTAGTAGCGGTCATTCTGTTATTAAATTATATCATAATCAAAATAACCTTAAGTTTCTAGTGTGGACTAATTGGTCGCTTTTACTTTTAGGTTTTGATAAGCTTATAAATAACCTATGAGATTTAATATTTTTCGTAAAAAAAGACCCAATTTATTGAACAAGCCCACATTGCTACTAGTAGGGTTAATTTTTGTGGTAGCTGTGTATATATTTTCTAATACTGGTGTTGCTGGTGTTAGTGGGCAAGAGATTGGTTATATTAGAGATGTTTATCGAGATCAACAATATTGGGTGGTCACTTTTGATAAAATTCCAAATGGAGAAGAGACAAGTGCGGTTGGAGAAGAAACAGCCATCGATAATCTAAAGCAAATTGTTTTAGCGAGAAGATTTGTAACGGAAATATCATCACTTGAGCCTTCTATCAGTAAAGTTATGTCGCCACTTAGTCTATATGATTTAATTATTAAAAGTGGAGCCGATTTTCAAAATATACCGTTCGTGATTACTCTAGATAAAGGTCAGGTGGTGCGATTGGAGGAGATTATATAATTTAATAATTCTATGTTTCGTTACGTGGTGATTGCTGTAGGAATAGTGACATGTCTCATAGTCTCTGGACTAACTTTAAGTTTTTTTTGGTTGGTAGAAGAAAGTGATGATTCTATCGATAAGACTTTAGTGGAGTCTAGTAATGCTGAGGTGGTAGAGAATCCAACTAGTGTGAGCGATACTGCTCTTTTAACTTTAAAAAAATATTCCTTAGCTGATTTGATGGAGGTGATAGATATTGTGGCTCAAGTTATTACTCCAGCACCACTTGATCAACTAGCTGCAGTGGGAGGGTCTTTTTCAGCTGAACCTTTAACTACATCTGGAGTAGTGGCTTGGACTAACGCCAGGAGAATAGAAATGAATTTACCAGCTTTGGCAGAGAGTACTAAACTAAATGAAGTGGCTAGATTGCGTTTAGAAGATATGTTTAATAATCAATATTTTGCTCACACATCACCGTCTGGGGTGGGGGTGAGCCAGGTGTCTAGTAATTCTGGTTATGATTTTATTGTGGTGGGGGAGAACTTAGCCTTAGGAGGTTTTTCTGACGATGAAGCTGTAGTAGACGCTTGGATGAATAGTTCTGGGCATAAAGCTAATATTTTAGCTCGTCGTTATAAAGAAATAGGTGTAGCAGTAAGAGAGGGTGAATATAAAGGCAAGACCGCTCGGATGGCGGTTCAGATTTTCGGGACACCACTTGATACTTGTGTCGTGCCTAGTGAAAATAAAAAACAACAAGTCTTAGCTAATAAACAGAAAATAGTGGCCCTTGGTACACAATTAACAAGTTTACAAAATAAAATTGATAGTCTAAATGCTCTGGATGCTTCCACTAGAAGGCAAGAAGTCAGGAGTTTTAATCGCTTAGCGATAGAGCATAATAATCTGTTGGAAGTAACTCAAGCAACTATTTTGGAATATAATAGGCAGGTTCAATCTTTTAATAGTTGTGCTAAAAGTATTTAAAATATTATGACTTTAACCACCCATGGTATTGCCGGAGCTTTAATTTCTGGAGCTTTGATCCATCAACCACTTATAGGTTTACCGCTAGCCTTCGCTAGCCACTTCCTATTAGATGCTTTTCCTCATCGGGATTATAAAATTTTATCTTTAGATGAATCAGCTGCTGGATCTGGAGTAATTGTTATGAATCGGGGGCGGAATTTTACTTTAGATTTAATGAGGATCGGCTTTGATGGACTCTTGGGTTTATCAATAATTTGGGGTTTAAATAGTGTTGTTAGCCCCGGATCTTTATACATTGTGGTTTTGGGAGGTATTTTAGGGATGGCGCCAGATGCTCTACAGTTTGTATATGGTAAATATAGGTTTAAATTTTTAGCACCGATTCAAAGTTTCCATAGTCATATCCACACCGATATTAGATTTAAAAATAGTTTACTGTGGGGTGTGGGGTCTCAATTATTATTAGTTTTAGTAATGTCTTTTTTTTGGTGGTGGTATTTTTAAACTAATATGACTTTTTTAGATATATTAATTTTAAGTATAGTCGAAGGGGTGACAGAATTTTTGCCAATTTCTTCGACGGCTCATCTGTTGGTTGCGGCGGATTTATTGCAGTTGCCCAGCTCAGATTTCTTATCGAGCTTCATGATTTTTATTCAGTTGGGAGCGATTGGGGCGGTGGTAACTTTATATTTTGATCGTATAGTTGGTAATTTAAAGCTCATTAAAAAATTATTATTGGCTTTTTTGCCCACCGCTGTTGTTGGACTATTTCTATATCCAATAATCAAGAATGTTTTTTTTGATAGTTTATATATTGTTTCTGGAGCGTTGCTGATTGGGGGTTTAGTATTGATTATTTTTGAATTTTGGCATAAAAGGCAAATTTCAACATCTAAAGCTGAGCTAGAAAATATTTCCTACAAACAAGCTTTTTTAATAGGTTTGTTTCAATCAGTAGCGGTTATACCTGGTGTGTCTCGAGCCGGGGCTACTATTATGGGTGGCTTATGGCTTGGTTTATCGCGTGTGGCGATAGTAGAATTTTCTTTCCTTTTAGCTATACCCACCATGGCTGCGGCGACTGGGTATGACCTCTTTAAAAATGGATTTTATTTTAGTAATCAAGAATTATTATGGCTTTTAACAGGCTTTGTTTTATCATTTTTCATGGCTCTCGGTACTATTAAATGGTTGGTGGCTTTTGTTAGGCAAAATGATTTTACTTGGTTTGGGGTCTATAGGATTGGGCTGGCTTTACTTATACTTATCTTTTTAGTGTAAGATTTTTGGAATAACCACGTCTTATTTGTTTAAGGTATATGATAAAATAAGTAGCAAGTCTATTATTAAAAGTTTTCATATATTTATTAGTTAATTTAGTTAATTATTATGATGGATCAACAAATCAAAAATATTTTAGGTATGGTTTTGATTGGCGTGCTCGTGGTGGCCGGTATTTCAGCAATTGTGCTCACTAGGGTGGTTTATAAATCAACCGACCCATCTTCTTCTAGGACTTTTAGTGTTAATGGTGAAGGTGAAGCTTTTGCAGTGCCTGATATTGCTGAATTCTCTTTCGGGGTTATTTCTCAAGGAGGAGTTAATTTGGACGCTTTGCAAGAAGATAATGTAAAGAAAACTAATAGCATTATCGCTTATCTTAAAGAACAAGGAGTTAAAGATGAGGATATAAAAACTAGTGGTTATAATGTAAATCCTCAATATCAATATTTCGAATGTCGGATTGGAGTGTGCCCACCACCAAAAATTACTGGTTATGAAATTAATCAGCAAGTTCAAGTGAAGGTGAGGGATTTAACTAAAGCTGGTTCTTTCTTGAGTGGAGTAGTGTCTAAAGGAGCCAATAATGTTTCTGGGCTAAACTTTACTATAGAAGATCCAATGGCTGTTCAAAATGAAGCTAGAAAAGAAGCTATTGAACGAGCGCAGTCTCAAGCTAAAGAAGTAGCTAAAGCCGGAGGTTTCCGTCTTGGTAAATTGATCGCTATTCAAGAAAATGGTGGCGGTGCCCCAGTGCCTTATATGGCTTATGGACGAGGCGGAGCAGAAGATATGGCTATGGGTTCAGCTGATAATAAAGCTATTGAGCTCTCTGTCGCCCCTGGTAGTAATGAAGTGATAATTAATGTGACTTTAGTCTACGAAATCAAATAATTACCATTATTTGAGCGAGCGGAAAAAACATCACCCTTATGGGTGCTGTTTTTTTGTTTATATTACAAACATTGAAAAAAACTCAAGTTTGTGCCATATTACATAGGTTATAAAATTATTTGAATATTTAATTAAGATAAAAATGATAGAGAATAAGAAAACTAAGATTGTGGCTACTATTGGCCCAGCCAGTGAAAGTGCTGAAATGCTAGAAAGATTAGCTTTGGTAGGAATGAATGTAATGAGATTAAACTTTTCTCATGGTAATTATGAAGAACATGGTGGACGCATTAAAGAGGGTCGTAAAGTAGCTAAGAAGCTTGGTCTCCCGATTGCTATCTTACAAGATTTACCAGGACCAAAGATTAGAATTGGTGATTTCTACCAAGATCGAGTGGAGCTTAAAAAAGGTGATGAATTCGTCCTTACTACTACTAAGAGAGTAGGAGATGAAAATGGGGCTTATATTAATTACAAAAAATTACCTCAAGAAGTAAAGAAGGATTCAATTATTTTCCTTGATGATGGTAAGAAAAAATTGATTGTTGAGAAAGTTAAGGGAGAAGATATTCACTGTCGGATTTTGATTGGAGGCGAGACTAAGGGTAAAAGAGGGGTAAATGTACCCGGTGCTTATTTATCTATTTCATCACTAACTCCAGCTGATAAAAAACATGTTGATTTTGGTATTGAGCAAAAAGTAGATTTTATGGCTTTGTCTTTTGTTAGACGAGCTAAAGATGTTCGGGATCTACGAGCAATTTTAGATAAGAATAAATCAGACATTAGGATTATTGCCAAAATCGAAACTTCAGAAGCGATTGAAAATATCGATGAAATTATCGCCGAAGCCGATGGTATTATGGTGGCTCGTGGCGACTTGGCGGTTGAAGTGCCTAAAGAAGAAGTGCCAGTTTTACAAAAAATGATTATCGCTAAATGTAATGAACTTGGTAAGCCAGTAATTACAGCGACTCAAATGTTAGAGTCTATGATCAAAAGTTCGGTGCCGACTCGAGCTGAAGTGAGTGACGTCGCTAATGCTATTTTCGACGGTACAGACGCTATTATGCTGTCTGAAGAAACAACTTTGGGTATTGATCCAGAAAATGTAGTTAGAACTATGTCTGAAGTAGCTCTACACACAGAGAAATTTATTAATCACCAACAGTCTCTACAAGATGAGTATTTAACAGGTAAGCAAATTACTGATGCTACTAGTTTTGCCGCTTTAACTATTGCAACAGAAGTAGATGCTAAAAAAATTGTGGCTCTAAGTTATACTGGCTTTACTGCTCGGATGATTGCTCGTTACAAGCCAGCTCAACCAGTTCTTGTAATTACTCCAAGTGAAAAAACTTACAATCAATTAGCTCTCTCTTTTGGTTGCCAATCTTACTTATTTGATAAGGAGTTTGATTCTCTAAACAATGTCATCGAACAAGTTAAAAAAATCATGACTGAACGTAAAAAAGTAAAGAAGGGGGATAGAATCGTGATCTTAGCTGGTATGCCTTTTGGAAAATCTGGGGCTACTAATACTGTCTCTGTTCAAACTCTATAAAATGTATCTATTGGTTAAAGTTATAACCGAAGCCAAAGAAAATAAAGTCATTGAAACTGCTACCAATAGATTCACAATTTCTGTTAAGGAAAAAAGACGCTTGGGTTTAGCTAATAAAAAAGTATTAGAGTTATTAGCTGAATTTTTAGCGAGAGATATTAAAGATCTAAGTCTGATTAAAGGCCATCGAGAATCGTCAAAGATGTTTTTTCTGCGGGAATAACATTGATTGTTTATGATCTGTCTCGGGGGTATAATTAAGGTATTATTGGTGTGTTAATAATATATAAAACATATGAATACCACCATCAAAACCACGGGTATTAGCCTGACACCGTCTCTTGAGCAATATACTCGTTATAAGTTAGCCAAACTGCTTAAGTTTATAGGAGGCGACAAAGAAGGGTCTTTAGTAGAAGTAGAATTAGCCAAGACCACAGATCATCACAAACATGGCGAAATTTACCGATCGGAATTAAATTTACAGATACCAGGTCAAGAATTAATGCGGGCCGAAGCGACAGATTACGATTTGTACGTCTCTATTGTTATAGCTCGAGATGAACTCATTAGACAAATTAAAGGGGTTCAAGATAAAAAACAAACTGTTTTTAGAAAGAGTGCTCGGCGCTTGAAAGATAGTTTAAGGTTTTGGAAGTAATTTAAAAATTAAAATTATTTATGGATAATAAACTGATTACAATTATAGTACTGGGAGTGATAGTAATTTTGGGTCTATTTATGTGGTTAAAACCAGTTGATAGCTCGCTCATTACTCCTAATGATGATAATAATAAAATAAATATGACAGACGGAAAAAATAAAACAGCAGTAGTTACCACTAATTTGGGAGTGTTTGAAATAGAGTTATTTACTGAACAAATGCCCATTACAACT
>JAUPUJ010000012.1 GCA_030917625.1 Patescibacteria group bacterium | reverse complement strand
ATAATAACTCTGATTTAAAAGAATTAGAGGAAAAAGACAAAGAACTACTCATCACCATATCGTCTATAAACCAAGCAAATATTAGTAAAGCAGAGAAAGCTAGATTAATAGACTTAATTGAAACCGTCGGGGACCATATTCATGATCTTATAACAACCAAAGAAGATAAAATAACACCTAGTGAATCCACCGAAACCGCAACAGCTTCAGATCTAGAAAAAGCTACTGAGCCAACCACAATAAACGAACCCGTAAGAGAAACTATGATTCCACCTACTAATACTAATCAAGGCTGGATGTTTACTAATGGAGAAAACCTGAAAAGCAAAAATAGTGACGAGGTGTCAACTACAACACTAAAAAACATAGAAAATATCATAACTCCCAATACTACTAAGGAGTCATTACCAAACACAGAAAACATAGAAAAAAAATTCTTAGATATTATCCAAGAATTAAATGATGAGAATAATAAACCTATATATAAAGAAGATGCTGATGATTCTATAAATAAACTAAACAATTTATGGAATGAAACTGAACAATTAAATCTGCCAGGAAACGAAAAAAATGCCCTTTTATCAAATATAGGCAAAGTGATAGATAAAATTTACGAGCAAATAGAGCACCTACCCTATAGAGTGGCTCCTTTAGAAAAAGAAGTAGAGTTTGAATTAAGTGACGAAATAGAAAAAATAAAACAAGAAAATCTAGAAAAAGATACTGACATATCAAAACTCCCTTTTAATAATATCGATGTTATAGATAACAAAACTCCCGCTTCAGACTCTACTGGACTAGATCTTTCTACGGGTATACAACTAAAATCTGTAGAAGATTTAAAACACAATTCTTTCATTGGAGACACACTGGAACAACTAAAATCTGTGGAAGATTTTAAATACAATCCTTTCATTAGTGCTACACCAGAAGAACTTGCAGAAATAAAAGAAAGTTTAGCCCAAGAAACCACATCTGGTTATCTGCTATATGAAATAGAAGATATGGAAAAAAGAGTCAACAAAGTCAAACAAATTATTGAGGCTTTACCTGAAGACAAAAAAGAAAAAACTATCTATACCTTAAACACTTTGGGTTACCAAATAGATAAGTGGAAAAATAATAAAATTGCTGACCTATTAGAAAAATCAGCTTCTACTCTAGCTGACCCCAACAAAGGTAAAAAAGAACTTAGAGACCAAAGTACTTTAACCAGATTTTTGCATGGCCTAGCTAAGGGTCGTCGCCTCAAAGCCGAGCAAACCGAAAACACTATTAAAAATATTCAGGCTGGCAAAACCGGTTTACTGGCTCAAGCTGGCAATCTAGGCCGACCAATTGGCACCGCTCTAAAAGTTGGTCGTCTTTTGGGAGATTATAATATCGCTAATCCCCTACGATACGTCATGTTTATCGCGAGCACTACGGAAGAAATTTCTCGTGGAGCTAAAGAGGCTCGCTTGTCCAGCGATGCTGTATTACGCAAACAAGTTGAAAGAAATAATGGTTTGAGGTGGCATGAAAAAGAAGCTATAAGAAAAATAGGTCACAAAGAAGGTAGAACTGAAGAAGAAATAGAAGCGGACATTTTAGTTCAAGAAACAGCCCAAGAAACACAAACTAATTTAGAAAATACTCTCTACGGCTCACTCACTCGTAAAATGAGGAGTTATGATGAATTAAAAGACAAGAGAAAAAAACTACAACGTTTCGCTCGTGTCATATCTAAGGGTAATAAAGAAATCAATAAATTAGACGAGGCTCGCCTCCTGTTATCTGGTATGACTCAAGGAATAGCTCAATGGCAAAATAAATTTTGGCTAGATAGGGTTCAAAAGAAATTAAATAGAATCGAAGACAGCTCCCTATCTATTGATAAAAAAGAAACCAGAAAACAAAAACTATTCGCTTCTTATGAAAATAAATTAAAAGATATGGAGCGTATGATGAGTGGCTATGGCGCAATAGATACCTTAGCAATGACTGCGCGTAATGTAGAAAATGCCTCTAAAGCTGTCGTAATTGGCATGATGGCCGACTCTTTGTACAAGGCTGGTAAATATGCTTACGAAAACGATATGTTTGGCTTTATGGATTGGGCTGAAAAAATTATTGAGGAAGAAAAAAATACTCCAGACGATTTAGAGTCAGACGTCCTACCAATAAATCCAACTTACACCGAACCCATAAAAGTATCATTAGCGGATTCAGAAAAAATATTAGAACCAGAAACTATAAAAAAATCTCGTTTCTCTCTATTTGAAAATACTGGTGCTACTATTATAGAAGATCCTCAAGGTAAAGTGTCGGTTACTTATGAAATTGGTAATAACGGCGATTTCAATTCCCTAGACCAAGCCTTACGCCGTGTGGTCATGCAAGCTTATGATGATCAAACTCCGAACATATTCGATAAAGTCGAAGCGGCTCGCCTTGAAAACACTTTAGCCAATGTGCGCGAAATCCTACAAGGTCAAACTATAAATGGCATCACTCCCCTTCAAATAAAAGAATCGGCTCAGTTAGTGGACGGCAATCTAGTTATCTCTGACTACAATAAATTTGAACAAGAAATATTAAAACCCTTATTTAAACGAGCCGCAGAAAAAATCGACCAAGATTCACCAATTATAAAATACTCTCAAGCCACAAATGAAAGTATGTGGCAAGAAATGTTGGGCGAAAAAAATGGCTCTAAAATTGCTTCCATAGAGCCTAGTTTTACCAAAGAAGTAACTCCCCCAGAAAACTTACCTTCAGAATTTACTGACAATGAGATAAAAAGAACAAGTCTTCCTGTTGAAAAAAATATTTTAAACGGTAGTGAACCAATAGAAGATCTTAAACAGGTAGAAATTAAAACTCCAACCCCAAGCTTACTAGATCAAGCATCATCTGACATCCAAACTCGTTTTCGCCTGCCAGAGGAAGCTGCTGACAAAATCGTAAATACTTTAATGATCGATAGTAAGGGCAATCTAGATCAAAACCAATTACAAATATTCAACGACACAGCAAACAGAACTCAAAATCCTGACGCTATTTTTTCAGCTCTCGATATTACCCGTAGCCTCAACTGGGACTCTGGTCAAGAAATGAAACTAGCTCGCGCTTTTGTGAACCCAGAGAAAATAAACTTATGGCAAGATGTTTTTGGTAAAGATATGATACCTGAAAATGCTAAAGTTAAGATCGATGGCACCAAGCTATCTCTCCATAAAGTTGGAGGTATGGGTGGCGCCCTATCAATAGACTTTGCTGAGCAAAAAATAACTTTAGGTCGTCTCCTGCGACCAGGTGGTAATGGTTGGGCCACAGACAGTGCTCGCTTCTTTCATTTTTCACCAAGCAGTCAAAATACTTTCGGCGAGGCTTTGAGTAAAGCTACTCAAGCGGTTAGACAAGCAAAATAGAAACTAAAAAACCCTCACAAATTTGTGAGGGTTTTTTAGTTTTAAATATTCAAATTATTTTTTTGAAATTTTTTGCCACAACCACACTCCAACCAGCACCAAGTCGATTAACACCACTAGAGATACTAATCCACTTACAATACCTAATACTTGTCCAAATGCTCCCATCATAAAATTCTAAGTTAAATACTAATAAATTATATTATAACACTACAAAACTTTTAAAACATTACCAAGGCATTTTGTCCCCATTAAACCAAAAGTTACCAGATTCTGGCTTAGAAACAGCAAAATTAAAGATATTATCGGCTACTATTTCTGGTTCTAAATCAGCTTCTTGGCCGCCCATACTGGTTTTAACCCAACCAGGATTAACAGCCGAGACTATAACTTTATCTTTAAGTCTAAAAGATAGAGTTCTGGTATACATATTTAAAGCCGCTTTTGATATTTTATAAGCTGGGTAATGACCAGGATAATGACTCTTCCCCGACCCGACCAGAGCCAGTGACCCAGCTGAAGAAGAAATATTTATTATATGTCCCCCTTCTTTTACTTGGGGTAAAATTTTCTCTGTGAAATCTATAGTACCAATTAAATTAACTTCCAAAGTTTTTCTTAATTTTTCTACCACCACTCCTTCTTCTTCTTTATCTATCAAAATACCGGCGTTATTAATTAAAATATCAATAGTTTGATTAAAATTTAAAATATCTTCTACGCACTTATTAATACTGTCAGCTTGAGACAAATCCAATTTAAACAACTTTAAATTATCATCTTGCCAATTTACATCATCAGCTAAAATTGTCCCCGAAACAAAAAAACCTTCCTTTAAAAACTTAAGGGCCAAGACCCTACCAATCCCACCATCAACACCAGTGATAAGTACATTTTTCATAAATTTATTATAAACCAACTATAGATTTAGCCAACCAGCCAATTACGAGGATCCCTAATCCGTTCATAGTAAATGATATCAAGAAAAATGACCAACCTTTAACTTTAGACAGACCCAACATAGAAATACCAAGCTCATCTGGAAAAGGAGAAGCTATAATGAGCGCCCCAATAAAAGGGACAAAAAACTTAAAAAGTCGAGTCCTGAAAATAGCAAAAAATCTTTTTCTTCTGGTAAAAGTGGTTAAAAATTTTATATCTTCGGCCACTCTATCTTTCACAAACATAAAGATAATAGAGTCCCCTAGAACAGCCCCCAGAGCCCCAAACAGCACCAAAAGAGGTAGGGTTGTAGTTTCAGCCAAGGTGCCTAAAACAGCTATAGCAGGGGGTGTCGTAAAAACTGAAGTAAAAAACATCCCAGCCACAAATACGCCAATCAAACTAAAGCCATCTAAAGACAACACTAGCTCGTGAGCCAATCCACTTTCCACAACAAAAATAGCTACAATAATACTAATAGCTATTAAAAAAATATCGTGAATTAATTGTCTTTTAGCTTTTTTCAATGACAACATTATACCAAATTAGATTTAGAGAAACTATTTGTAGGAATTTAAATAACCCACAACAGCCTCAATTGCCTTTTTTTGTTTTGACCAATCCGACCCCCAACGTTTACTGGTTTCGACTTCGAGAAAAGATAGTCCTCTCATATCGCACCATTCTTTGAACGTACCTGTCTGTTTAAGTTTCCCCCACTCCTCACTTAACATTATTTTATAACCAGTTTCTTTTTTATATATGTCGCCAATTTTTTTAGAAAGTTCAGTGTCTCCAGGTAAAACATCTGCGCCCACATTATGAAATGAAAATATAAATTTAATATTATTAGTCTCAATAAATTTTATAATCGCTTGTATTTCTGGTTCGGAATTACCCTCATCGCCACAATTAACCTTAATATTTTGACTATATTTTTTACCGAAAGACCAGAGTGATTCTTTTTTAAAACTTGGGGTATTAAAATTTCTATTTAAATCAACATTTTTATTATTAAACCTGCCCACCTTACCGCCATTTATAAAATCTTTATTCTTCTTAGCTGCCAAAAAACCATCCGGATTTAAACATGGAATCACATAAAAAGTAATTTCAGGAAAATCTAAATATTTTTTATTTAAAAAATTTAGAAGTTTATAGCTAAGTTTTACCGTTCCCACTTCATTACCATGAACACCAGACACAAATAATATTTTGATTTCCCCATTCCCTATCCGATAACAATCAATGGGATTTTTTAAATGAGATAACCCAATAGGAAATTTAGCTAGGGATTTTGGTATTTCTGCAAAACCTTCCAATGATTCATATAATCCTTTTAGGATTAATTTTATTTTACTCAACAATAAAATAAGCATGTGATAATTATAACTCTTTTATATGAAACAGGTTATTTACGATCCCACATAAAAATCCGCTGACGCGGATTTTTTTCTTGGGTGCCTATCGGGACGCTTCACTATCTCACTCCTGGGAAACCCACGGTTTTCCCAATCCTTCCTCCACGGGAAAACTAGAGTTTTCCCGACCCCTTTCCGGTTCGATTCCCGATAGGACGACACCAAAAATATATTCGCTCAAACTTTCAGTTTGAACTTCTTATTTTTGGGTGCCTATCGGGAATCGAACCCGAATCGAAGGTTCCACAAACCTCAGTGTTAACCGTTACACCATAGGCACCATCAATTGTTCGCTTTAATTATATTTAGGCGACTCCTCTGTTATACCAGATAAATGGTTGGTAAGTCTAGCTAAAGCGTATAACAAACTCGATAAGCGATTTAAATATGCAAGCATAGCATCACCTATTTCCTGCCGACCTTCATCCCGCACCGCCACTACTCTGCGTTCGGCCCGACGGGCTAAAGTCCGCGCAAAATCCAAATGAGCCGCTAGTTCCGTCCCTCCAGAAATAAAGAAAGTGGTAATCGGAGGCATCAACTTTTCTATTTCATTAATAATAGTTTCTGTTTCTTTAACTTTATCCAGCGACATTTTTTTATCAGCCCCCGCCAGTTCTGCTTGAACAATAAACAAGTTACCTTGAGTCTGATGTAGCAATTCATGAAGCGGAATATCTTGGGGTGGTACAGAAAAACTGGCTCGAGACTTTTCCTTACAAATACCTAAGAAAGAATTGATTTCATCTAAAGTGCCGAGGGCTTCAGCTACGGCTGAACTTTTTGAAACTCTCTGATTACAACCAAAAGTTTTTGTGGTACCTCCATCTCCTTTTCCTGTAAATAAAGACATGGGTAAAGTTTATCAAAATTAGAGTAAAAATAAAGCGGGTCCAGCATCAGCCGAACCCGCGTAAGAATTTCACACTTCAATGCGCATTTTTCAAAACTTGTGTCTGTGCTGAACACTCAGAAAGTTCAGGTCTATCCAATATCACCAATTCCACCGCGCGATATTTGTCCAGAGCCTCAACTTCTGAAATTTTGGCCACACAACGGCCATCATTGTCATAAAAAAATACCTGGAAAACCATACCCAATCCTCCTTTAAGTATTTGATTATTCAACCTTCCATATACTATTATATCATATCTAAATAAAAAGTAAAGGGGCGAGAGAGGACTTGAATCTTACAGATTCAGTACACCTTTTGGATATATTCTCTCTTCGGTCGAATCTATCTCAAAAGCTTTTCAAGTCCTGCTCCTGTTTTTACTTCATTCCATTTCATAAAAACAGATGCGCCTCTCGCGCACAATTTTAAACTTCGTTCAAATTGTGCGCGAGAGAGGACTTGAACCTCCACACCCTTACGGGCACACGCACCTCAAGCGTGCCTGTCTACCAGTTTCAGCACTCGCGCAACATAAAGAATTGTAAAGAAAACCAATTAAAAAACAAGCTATGGATTATAGCTTGTTTTTTAATTTAACTTATTTAGTGGCTTCTACAACCTCAGGAGTTTCTTCTTCAGTCACTATCACCTCTTCAGGATTTATATCTGGACTGTCTAAAACTTCAATCACTTCTTCTTCATCATTTAAAGCATCATCCTTTTTACCGCCAATGATTTGCTTCATCCGACGACGAATTTCTTTAGCAGCCTTATCACGAATATAGTAAAGCTTAGAACGTCGCACTTTAGATTTCTTTACGATTTCAATTTTATCAATAACTGGAGAATATAGTGGGAAAGTTTTTTCCATACCCACACCCGAGGCTACTTTACGAACAGTAAAAGTGGCTCCGGCTTCTGAACCATGCTTACGAGCAATTACTAAACCTTCAAAAGCCTGTAAACGAGTCTTGCCTTTTTCTTGAATACGCAAAAAGACTCGCACAGTGTTACCAGGAGTAATATCGATCTTATTTCTTTTTTTCATATCAGCCGACAAAACGGCGAAAGATGCTGTTGTCATAACGAAAGAGAGTGTATCACGATCGTCGCAAGTGATCAAGGGCTAAAACCATATCAGCCGGCAGATCTGCCACAAACTCCTGCTTGTCCCCATTTGGTAGTTTTATATCCAATTTATGGGCATGGAGCGCCTGCCGTGACAAGCCAGGAATACAAGTCGACTGATTAGAATAGAGCGCGTCGCACACTATAGGGTGCTGCAGGGCCTTAAAATGAACCCTAATCTGATGGGTGCGACCAGTTTGAGGATAAGCCTCTACTAAAGAATAATTCTTATCAAAAGACTCTACGACTTTAAAGATTGTTTTAGCTTCCCGGAGCACTCCCTCCGCTTTTTTACTAGCTACCCTCTTCCGAGAGTCTTTAGTAGACCGACCAATCGGTAAGTCGATAATTTTTTCTTCCTCTGGATGAGCAAAAACCCCCTCCACAATCGCCTGATAAGTTTTTTTCACTGCTCGATCTTTAAATTGTTTTTTTAAAAAATTAAAGGCTGGCTGATTTTTAGCCACAATCATCACCCCGCTAGTATCTCGATCAAGGCGGTGGACTATGCCCGGCCTTAATATCTCTTGACCCGCTCTACCAATCGACACTTCCCCCACGTCAATCAGTTCTGGAGATCGTCCCACCAGCCAATCGGCTAAAGTAATTTCTTTTTTAGTACCATCACTATGAACAGACAAACCCGCTGGTTTATTTATTACCAATACATCTTTATCTTCAAAAATAATTTTCGGTTCGAAACCCATCTTGATAAAGTAATACAAATAAGTTATTGTAGCAATGTATGCGCGCTTAGCTCAGTTGGCTAGAGCAACCCGTTTACACCGGGTAGGTCGGGGGTTCGAGTCCCTCAGCGCGCACAAAATAAAAAGACTCAACTTTGGTGGGGTCTTTTTATTTTGTGCGCACTAGGGAGTAAACTGCTTTACTCCCGGAGGGACTCGAAAGACTTTTCGTTATTAAATATCTGCTTAAGAATATTTAATCGAAAAGTACCCGCGAGCGTAGCTCGAGAGTCCCTCAGCAATAACCGTGACCGAGTCCTAATTTTATTTACTTCCCCTCCTATAAAAATACCAGCCCAATAAGAATCCGAAAATAATAATCACTCCCACTAAAATATAATCTTCCCAACGAGAAATAGTATCGGCATAATCAATATAAACCTCCCCCACTCTAGAACCAATAAATCCTAAAATAAAAGATCTGATTAAAGCCCCGACAAAAGTTATGATTACAAATTTAAAAACAGGATAACGAATTATTCCACACAAACCAGAAATAGCGACTCCTGGAATAATTGGCACTAGTCTTAAACCAAACAAAACCACTTCATCTCTTTTACCTTTCGTAAAATGTTGTTCTGTCTTTTCTAAATCATCCCAACTAAAACCTAACCATTTTTTATACCGATCAATAATTGGCTTACCGCCCCAAAAACCAATAAAATAAACAACTATTGAACCAATAGTTAGTCCGAAAGCGACCGGTAGCGCTATGGTAAAAAATATTTGAACTAAAGCAGGAAAAATCTCAGCAGTTGGTTCTATTAGAAAAAATCCAGCCGCAAGAGGCACCACCGGAGATGGCACAGGTGTCACCACCTCTTCAATTAAAGTAGCAACAAAGACTCCAAAGGCACCATAATCAGCAATAATGACTTTGATATAAGATATAAAGAAATCTATCATTTTTATTTTATGTCCTCAGCAGACACCCACCCCTTTTTAAAATTTTTACCACAGACTTCCTCAATAGTTTTTCCAGATTGAATATAGTCACAATTTTGGAACCGACAATCTCCGCCCGTTTCTCGCTGACATTCTTCTTCCGTAAAGAAAACAATTTGCTCAGACGGTAATGTTGGAGTTTCTTTTTTAGTAAATACAAAATACCCAACTACTCCCACCACTAGAATTATAAAAACGATAATAAATGTATTTTTCATATTATATAAAAACGTGTTATTAGATAACGTTTGAATTATAACACAAAGATATTGGGGGTTGGGAGGGAATCTTTCCTTACAGGAACAGTATAGGTTTTCCATCGCCTCACTCTATTCGGTGAGGCGATATGGAAGAACCTTTTCGATTCCCTCACGCAAGACAAGCAGTTGTCTTGCTCCGGGGCACAAAAATAAAAACCACAACAATTGCGGTTTTTATTTTTGTGCCCCGGGAGGGAATCGAACCCCCATTAACGGCTTAGAAGTCCGTAGTTCTATCCATTGAACTACCGGGGCAATAATTTACAACATTACTATTATTTTACAGAAGGTTCAAGGTGTAGTCTATTTATTTTAAAAACGATAATCTAAATAGCTTTGCAAAATTAGAGCTGCTGCTCGAGCGTCGGTATCCTTATCTCTAGGCGCTATTCTGACAGCTTCTTGAGTTGAAAACATTTCTGGTTGGAAAATAATTTCAATCTCTAATAAATTTTTTAAATCAGCCACAAATTTTATCGCAAGGGTATGCACTGCATTATACCCGCCTTCATTATTTTTAGACTCTCCCACCACCACGAGTTTAATATTTTCCTTCTTACAAATATCAGCCACTTTTTCAACCAAATCCGCCTCAACCGGAATCACACTATAAGGAAAAGCGATACTAGCCGACTCATCCGACACAGCCAGACCTATTTTTTTAGTCCCAAAATCTATACCCAAGAGCTTACCTGAAATTTTCATTTTTATATTATATACTAAAGAATAGTTATTCGTAGCGGTTGATTTTTAACAAAATTATTGTACTATAAAAACATGGAACAAACATTAAATTTTTCAGATAGCGTCATCTATATATTCTGGTCAATGGTAGCTTTTATCATTGTCTGGTCTATTATTTGGAAAGCTGTCGCCTTGTGGCACGCAGCTCGTAATAATCATAAAATTTGGTACGTAGTAATGATTGTGGTTAATACCTTTGGTATTTTAGAAATAATCTACATAGTTTTTGTTTCTAAAAGTTTAAACCGTCCAGCGGGATCATATATAGTGGACTCTAAATCAAAAAGTTCAGCCCCAGTTGCGCCTAGTACCCCAAAAGTGGTAGATACTTATAAGTCTCCTGAAGTAGTTTCGAGTCAAATCAATTCTACAACTTCAGCGAGCAACACCAATACTCCAACTGAGTATAGTAGTGACAACGAGAATAAAATATAGATAATAAATGGGTGTAAACCCATTTTTGGAGAGATGGCAGAGCGGTTGATCGCACCGGTCTTGAAAACCGGAGTGTCCGCAAGGGCACCGGGAGTTCGAATCTCCCTCTCTCCGCAAATTAAACTAATGTGTGCCTCAAATTTATGAAAAATAAAAAGACTCTTGGGAATCACATGATTCCCAAGAGTCTTGAGTGTAAATAAAACCTACCAACTTCCTGAAGAGCCTCCACCTTCAAAACCTCCACCCCCACTAAATCCACTATTACTATCGCTAAAGCCATAAGATGAGTTAGGCTCCCCCGAACTATAATCATTAGAGTGATCAGTGTTGGCGGACTGGTGGAATGATTCAGCCTTCACAGTATTTGATTCTATACCAACCAGAATCGCGTAAAGCACAACCCAATTTATTACAACCACACCCAGATACTCGTCTTGTGCCTTTACATATTGTGATCGAGCCTCTTCAAGATACTCCTCAGCCTTTTTAGACTTCTTGCCTTTAGAGAGTTCCTTCTGGGCTGACTCTAGCATATCGGGAATTTTCTTCATCAAACCCGGGCCTTCTTTCCTGGCTTTTTTAGCGAAGGCGATTTCGTCCTTCATGTTCCGAAGAACACCGTCAATTGAGTAATCAAACTGATACAATTCATGTTCCACAACTCCCCAACGAATATTCTTGCTTACAGCAGTCAATTGATCGATCGAAGAAGCAAAGAAATCTTTTTTTAAACTTTCAAGTCTCTTGCGCGTTATTCCTTTTACGTCAGGGTTGATTGCCAGTTTCTCACCTTCCACTAATCGTTCCAAGAATGATTCTTTGTATTTAAGTGCACGGACCCGTGACTCTGAACGCTGAATCAAATAGGAACCAATCAAGAGTAAAGTAATAAAGCCAATAATAACGGCAAGGACTTGCACAGCCCCCAAAAACGTCAACTCATTCGAGTTTACTACTTCCGAATCAGAAATATTTTGAGAGGTAGCCAAAGATGTAGCATTGAGAGAGCGCATGATTGTATGTGTGCCGTCAATGACTCCTTTTTGCATATCACCAGCCTTGAAAAGTGGTAAAACTACCTCGTCCCTGATTTCATTTGCAATATGATCAGTCAGAACCAAACGAATACCCGAAGCAGTTTCAATCCGCATCTTGCGTTCATTTGGAGCAATCAGAAAGACGACGCCGTTGTCTTTCCCACGTTTTCCTACACCCCAGGCTATAGCGAGCCCTCTTGTGTAATTATCAATATTCTCACCATTGAGAGAGTCGACAATTACAACAGCAATTTCGATCGTGCTTCTCTTCTCAAACGCGACCAACTCACCGTTCAACGACGCACCCTGTTCAGCAGTGAGCAGGTTTGCAAAATCGCTAACGTAACCAGTCGCTTTCGGATACTCTTGTGCACGGGTTGTCGTCGCAATCACAACAATCAACAACAATGAGACAAAACCCAATTTTCCGAAGGTGTTCATAAGACTTTTCCTTTTTTAAGTTGTGAATGTTCAGTTTTTGAGCCAAAAAGCCCAAGAAATCCTTCATATATAATATCATAATGATTGTATTTTGTCAATACTAATCTTCGGCCTCCCTCACTACTAAATAACAAAAAGATTTGATGATTGTTTTAATCCTTTTGTTCTAAAATATCCCCCGGCTGACAATCTAAGGCTTTGCAAATTGCTTCCAAGGTTCCTAGTCGAATAGCTTTTGCTTTGCCGTTTTTCAATATAGAAATATTGGCCATAGTGATCCCCACTTTCTCTGAGAGTTCCGTGACACTCATCTTCCGCTTCGCCAACATCACATCGATGTTTATAATAATAGCCATAAAACTATACAGTTAGATCGTTTTCAGACTTAATATCTATCGCGTTTTGTAATAACCTCTCTAGAACCGCCGCAAAAACCGCAATCACCAATGGTATACATGATAAGGCGGCTCCAATGGGTACGAGACCCGGAGCGTCATCAATCTCTGCAATCGGAAATAGAAACGGCACACACATAAGATACAAAAAAGTCATAGACATTGCGCAACGTTTTATATTTCGAAGAGCTTTAACAGATGGATAAGAAAAAGCAGTATTTTCGTCTATATAGTGAAGTAGCTTGAGTGTTTGCCACAAAGCAATAAAGAAAGGAATCGCCGTCATATATAAAATAATCACAATAGCAAAAATAGCATAAGAAGCCGCAGGAAATTCCAATGAACCCCCTTTGTATATATTCGGTAGACCAAAAATACATACAAGGAGAGTAATAATTCCGAAAAGAAAAATTGTAAATCTTAAAAAATGTGTGGATCCTCGTTTCATAAATAGTGTTTTAATAAATTATTTATATAAGTAAATCTTTCTTAGGCTTTATTATCAACAACATTGCGCTCGACCCTTTCAAAAAATGATGACCCAGCAGCAATCACAACAAAAATAAAAGTAGCCACAATACACATCGCCAGAAAACCGGCCGGATCGTCACCTGCCGCATGAAATGCTCTTATATATAATCCAGCCATCACAATTAAAATATTGAGTGTGATCGCACAATATTTTATATTCCTTAAATAGGTCACAGATTTTAGTGAAAATACTTTGTTTTGCCCGATGCGTCCCAGTAATTTAAATACTTGATACAGGCCAATAAAAAATGGGATAGATGCTATGTACGCATATATTATCAGTGGGTCAGAGTAAATATTGAACAGACTTAAGTTCACAGCCCTCCCTTCGGTTAAAGGTAGTCGAACCATAAGGAAGAGTGCAATGACCCCAACCAACACAATAATTGCCTGAATAAATATTGCTGAACTTCTTTTCATAAATAATTATGATAAATTTTTATATTTTTATCTTAATTTATTATTTATCGTTTGTCAATATATTATTATCGTTATTTATAGTTGGGCCAACTACCCAACTCTTTCCAATTCATATTCTTTTTCCACCCACTTTAATATTTTTTCTGTATCCTGTTTCAAACTCTCCGAAGCAAGGACTGAAACAACGATCGGAAATTCTTCCCCGTCTTTATTTTTTACATTAAAAATAAAGAGTCCAGTATTACGTGCCTCATCGGTATACCCCGTCTTACCACCAACAAAACTTTTATCTTTTTCAAATTCGTTTTTGTTGTCCAACACAGCTGTATCAAAAGCAATTGGCCCAAAAGTCACTACTTGCTTATCTTTTGTAATATCTAAAATTGGTTTGCGATTGTAATAAACATAGCGAGCTAAGGTTGTTAAATCTTGAGCTGTCGATACATTACGCTCATCAAAACCAGACGGATCACTAAAGCGAGTATTTTCCATAAATAAATGATCAGCTTTTTTATTCATGAGGCTAATAGTTTTATCTCGACCCATGAAACCCGTTAAAACCTCAGCGGCGTCATTGGAACTCTCTGTTAGTAAAGGGTAAAAAAGTTCCACTATTTTATAAAAACCGCCAGAAACCAAACCAGCAGTGGCTCCATAAGCATCGAGCATAGCGTCATTAGCATAAACTCCTTTTCTTAAATCAATATTTTCAGCCACCACCACTGCGGTCATGAGTTTCGTAATGGAAGCCATTGGTCTTTTGGTCTCGGCTTCTTTTTCAGCTAAAACCGAACCAGACTCTAGATCAACCACTGCAAAAGATTTAGCTGTGATTTTTGGTAAAGAACTTTCTACGTCGTTAAAATGACGGTTAATATATTCACTATCGAGCACGAGCACAGGCAAACCCACACTGCTAACATTAAAAATACTCCCAATATCACCATCAGCCAACTGAATACAACCACCAGAAAAATCAGCTACTATTTTTTCGCCAGAATTATAATAGGGTTCGCCGTGAATAAAATACTTACCGTAAAAATGAATTGCATTTGGCATATAGGCACCGGCCGCCACAGAAAATGCTTTTTCATTTTTTCCAGAAACACTATACAGACCAGCGGGTGTGCCGCCCCAACCTTGAGGATCACCTGAATTTAAAATAGTCTTTTCAATAAAAGGTTTTCCTTGTTCATATTTAATCACTTTATTAGCCGAGAAATTAACTTCCAAAAAATCTTTATGCCCAGATAATAATTCTTCTTTTGCCTTAGTAAGGGGTCGCCAAGTCGGTAAATTGTTTTCAATCTCTGGCTCTTTCACAACAACAGGCTCTTCAACTATTTCCACCGGCTCGTAGACTTTGACATCTGAGCTATCTAACACAGAAGTTTTTAATTGTTTGATATCTCCCGCTAGAGCCAGAGCCGTATAACCCACCTTAGATAAGCCTTCGCCAGAGAGCATCGAAGAAAAAAGCGCTACAGAGGTAATGGCGCTCAAACTACTGACAATTACAAAACTAAAAACCAATCGTTCAAAAGTATTCATTTATTGTGTTTATTATATAAATTATCAGAGATTATGACAAAGGTAAATGAACTGTTTTTAATTTGTGAGTAAAAAAATTGATGTAAGTTTAGCTGATTGCTACAATACTACTAATGATTCCTTCTTCTTTTAATAAACCTATAAATCGCAAACAATTAGGGACAATTGAGTGGTTTGATTTTGAATACAGTCATGAAGACAAATCTCAAGACTGGTTTTGGATAGTCGGCGCTATTACTGCTGGTGGTATTTTACTCTCGATTATTTTTAAAAATTTTCTCCTGGCTTTAATTCTTCTTATTGGTATTGGCACAGTTATGGCTCTAGCCAATCGTAAACCAGAATTAATTCATTTTGTCATTTCAGCTCAAGGTATTCGCATAAAAAACAATTTGTACCCTTATGGTGAAATTAGTTCTTTCTCTTTAAAAGATGATGCTGAGCCTTATAAATTAATGATCGAATCCAATCGTTTAATCTTTCCTAATCTTATTGTGCCTTTAGGTGATATTGACCCCGATCAAATTAGGGATTATTTAGATAACTTTTTATTAGAAACC